>NZ_SLVH01000002.1:0-240044 GCF_004342335.1 Rhizobium sp. PP-F2F-G48
CGGCGCATCTGCGCCTCCGACAACAGCATCAGGTCACTCATGGCAGCGTCTCCTTTCGATCCCAGTGAATCAAAACGCAGAGCGCGCCGCAAGAGGTTAATAGGTCCTGAGCCTAGTGCAGGCATTGTCTCGCCGTCAGGATGCTGGGGCTTTATGCGTTGACAAAGCAGCGCGGTCCGGCAAATTTCACGAACGGGGGAAGTTCGCAGCATCGGGACGCGGCGAAGTGACGAAATCGCTTCCGCGCAATCTCGCATAGGCGAGGGCTTGTCTTCTCGTATAAAGGGAAAATGGTGTAAAGAAAAAATGGACGGCCGCCGTGATCTCGTGGCAGCGACGTGACGTCAATCTGTCGCCCGACCCCGTTCTAAAACCAACGGCAGTCGCGTCCGGTGCCCTTGTGACAGAATCGAACTCTCCCGTCTACTCTTCACACCAGCAGGGCCGATGAACGATGGTTTGCACCAAAACGAGCCCTAAAAGGACGATCTATAAAGCGGTATTGGTGAAAGAGAGACCGGTCTTCCACAGCCGACTTCCGTATGGCGGAACGCGAGAGTTTCCGATTGCCACGACTGAGGCATTCGAGAGAGAAATCAATTCGTTGAAGGAGACTAAAATAGTGTTTGGAGGCCTCGCCCGGAATTGAACCGGGGTGCAAGGATTTGCAGTCCTCTGCGTCACCACTCCGCCACGAGGCCTCTTCGGGTCGATCAACGAGCCGTGGCCAGCGTTTAGAATGATCCTAGATGAAGCGCAAGAGGTGGGGTCTGATTTTGCTATTTTTCTTGGGCCGACTTCAGGAAAATCCCGGAGAAATGTCGCCACGCTGGAGCGACAAATTCTAGGTGATGCGATCGCGCGCTACTCGCTTGTATCAAGGAATGTAACGTATCGGTCATGTCACCGGTACGCGTTTTTCCGTGATCCCGAGGCTAAAGCCCAACGCCGGTCCGGCGTTACCGGACCTGCGCTGAATGGTCTTGAACGCCACTCTTATTTGAGAAATTCCGCATGGCGGAACGCGGGATCGGGGTAGCGGTAGAAGCCTTGACCGCTGGCGACGCCCAGCTTGCCCTGATCGACGAAATTCTCCTTGAGGTAAGTCACGATCGGCAAGAGTTCCGTTCGGCCACCGTGCTCGGCCATATGGCTCAGCGCATTGTAGACGGTACCGATGCCCATCATGTCCACCATGCCGATCGGGCCCATTTCCATGGCCGTCCCGATCATCCAGACGCGATCGACATCCTCGAACGAGGCGACGCCGCGGGCAACGAGATCGAGGCCTGTCGTCACGAAGGAGGCGATCAGCGAGTTCGAGATATAGGCGGCATGTTCCTTGGCGATCAGGATCGGGACCAGCCCCATCCGACGTGAGAAGGCGACGATCTCATCGACCAGACCGGCGTCCGTTCCCGGGTGCGGCATGATCTCGAACATCGGCCGTGCCCAAATCGGCCGTGCGACGTGGCAAGCGAGGAAGCGTTCCGGGCGGTCGGTGAACGCGGCGATTTGGCTTGGCAGCATCGTCGATGTGTTGCTCGTGAAAATCGTCTTGGCCGGGCAGTGAATCGACAAGCCCTCATATGTCTTGCGCTTGACGTCGATCGCCTCTGTGACCGACTCGCTCACGAGATCGACATCGACCGCGGCTTTCGCCAGATCGGTCTCGTAAGTCAGGCGCGACAGCGTTTCTGCCGGGCTGACCGTCCCCCACCAGCCCTCGGCAGCGAGAGCGGTAGCGAATTGGCCATGACGCTCGTGCGAGGACTCCAGCGATCCCTGAGACACATCGTACATGACAACGTCGAGGCCGCGCGCGGCAAAATAGAAGCCGATCTCGGAGCCAACCTGACCCGAGCCCGCGATGAGTATCCTTTTGATCGTCGTGTTTTCCATATTCGGCTCCTCCCGAAACTGCATTGTTGTGTCGCTGAACTGTCGAAATCGGATCCCAGCGATGTCATCAGCCTTGTGAGGCTCATCCCTACGCCCAAAGCGTGTTGCGATCTTTCCGATTCACTTTTTGCGCTTTAAGTCCTCGATTTTACGCCTGTCTTTACCGAAAAATCGCTGCACACCTGGCGCCACAGGCCTTGGTCGTTTTTCCCAAATGTGAGGGTCCCCCGGTTCCTCATCCAGATTGCCGTGCCTATCCGGCGTTCATCTGGCGGCAATCTTGACCGCGACGGTAATATATTAGTGCAGCTTCAGTTAGCCAAGCGATATCTAAGGTCCGCGCTCGCCGGTCTCGCAGCCACGCCTCAACCTTGGGTCGGGCATCCGCCGGGGGACAGGACCAAATGATTTCCGGTCCTTGTCAGGACGGCGGGTGTTCGAGCTCTCGCCGAAGGCAAATTTAATCGGATGACGTCTAACGTGAGTCCGTGTTGTCAGGTTCAGCGGCAGAGCGCCTTCGAGATGAACTCGGGCCCAGTGTCGATATGGGCCGCGGGTGCATGACCTTTGGATCGGCGACCCGCGACTATCCATGCATCAGCCCGAGCATTCGAAACCACAAGTAGTCGAGGGGCACGAGCACAGCGAATGTCAGGGCGGCAAGCGTCAGACATAGAATGATCCCGTCGCGGGCCGGCACCTTGCCCATGCCCATAGCGACGACGATGGGAGATGCCTGGTACGGCAAGAGCGGCGTCGCGTACCCGATGACTTGCACCATCAGCACTGTCAAAAGAGGCAGGCCTGAGCCATCTGCCAGTGTTTGGGCGAGCGGCGTGTACAAGGCGGGTACGCCGTTGGCAGTGACGACGAAGTTGAGCGCAGTGTTCAGACCCACCAGCGTTCCGAAATTCGACGCAGGCCGCTCCGGGTCCAGCGGCAGGACCGCGAGAAGAAACCGACCGATCATGTCGCCAAGGCCGGTATGCGTGACAAATGCCGCGAGACCCAGAATGCCGGCGATGTAGATACAGGTGCGAAAATTGACACCGGACGCGAAGTCTTCACCGGTCAGGAAGCCGATGCGTGGCAGAAGGCAAATGCAGGCTGCCGCAAGCCCGATCCACGCCGGTCCGATTCCATGGAGGGCATCAGTCATCCAAAGCGCCAATGTAGCGATCAGGAGGAGTCCGAGCCGGATCTCCGGCGAGGTCAGAGACGATGACGTCTCTATGGTCGCCGGCCTTTTCGGCTGGGTCGGAAAGAGAATGCAAATGCAACCGACAAGAACCGTACCCTTTAGCAGGCCGAGCACCGGTGCGTGAAGAAGCAGATAGGGAAGATACGAAAGGTGGATGCCGAACGTTGTTTCCGCGGCTCCGGCCATGACGAGATTAGGGACGTTGGCAGGCAGGATGCTGGCCGATAGCTGAAATGTGCCGAATCCGACCGCGAGTGCTAACCCGATGCGACCGCGACCACCATCTGCCAGTCCGGCTCTGTCCGCCAGCGCCATGACGACCGGCATCAGCAAAGCGATACGACCCATGTTGGATGGCATGACGAACGCGAGCGCGTAGGTCAGCAGGACGACGCCGCCGACCATACACAGCCAGGAGCCGCACAAATACGTGGAAAGAGACCGGGCGGCGCGGTCTGCCAAGCCGGCTTTGCGGATTGCGGCACCGAGGACAAAGCCGCTGAGCACCAGCCAAAACGCGGAAGACAGAAACCCGGCAAAGACGACGTCAGCCGGCGCAGCATGCAGCACCATGGCGGCGGCAAAAAACAACAATGCCGTAAGGTATTCGGGCAATCGTCCCACCGCCCAGAGGCCGATCGTGATGCTGACAAGCCCGACTGGCAACCAAATTTCTTGCACCGTACCCTCGCATCTCCAACTTCCACAGATACGAAGGATGGAGCAAGTCATGACCTTTGAAAATCTGCGATATCTGATATCATCCTTCGTCAAACCTGAAGGCTCTCATGCGTCGCCTCGATCTCAACGATCTCTCCCTGTTCCGGCATATCGCCGAATCTGGCAGCATCACCGCCGGCGCTGTGCGTGCGAACACGGCTCTGGCCGCTGCCAGCACGCGGCTGCGCGGTGTTGAAGATATTCTGGGAACGCAACTCATGGCGCGTAGTCGCCAGGGTGTCACGCTCACGAGGGCCGGCGAAGCTTTGCTTCTACATGCCCGCAGCCTGTTGGCCGAGGCGGACCGGATGCACGAGGACATGGCGACCTACGCGGGTGGAACGGGCGGCCACGTCAGGCTCTTGTCCAACACCAATGCGCTGACCGAATTCCTGCCGGCAGCACTCGGCCGTTTCCTCGCAGCCTTTCCTGGTACGACGGTGGACCTTCAGGAGCGCTTGAGCGACGAGATCGTCGACCTCGTCGCCGAAGGGATCGCCGACCTCGGTATCGTAGCCGGAACGGTCGATACCGGCACGCTTCAGGTGTTGCCGTTTCGGTCGGATCGGTTTGTGGTCGTGCTGCCACGCGGCGACCGTTTCTCCGATCGATCGTCCCTAGCCTTTGTTGACGTACTCGATCGAGATTTCGTGGGCCTCGATCGCGCCAGTGCTCTTCAGCGCTTCCTCATTGGTCGTGCCGCTCGATTCGGACGCAGACTGCGGCTTCGCGTCCAGCTCCGAAGTTTCGACGCCGTATGTCTCATGGTCGAAGCCGGTGTTGGCATCGGGATTGTGCCGGAAACGACCGCCCGACGAGCGGCGCATACGATGGCAATCGGCACTGTCCCCCTCACCGACGAATGGGCGCTCCGCGATTTGCGCATCTGCATCCGTGACGAGGCCAGCCTGTCCGGCAGCGCCCGCCGCCTGCTTGAGCATCTTGTCGAACCTGTCGGAGGAATTCTCGAAAGCGATACTTCCGCCTGAGCCGCACGAGTTTTTCCTGAACCTCCGTGGCCCGAACGTTGGTCGCCGATCATGTTGCGGGGCCAGCTTCGTTGCCGATCAAAGATTCCGTGCGGCAATCGGCGGTGTTCGCGCACGATATCGTACCTTAGCGGACAATCGGCGGGGATGGCGGAAGAGGTGGGATTCGAACCCACGGTACGGTCTCCCGCACGCCGGTTTTCAAGACCGGTTCCTTAAACCACTCGGACACTCTTCCGGAAGCTGACGTCGTTCGAGGGTGTGATGGGATTAGCGGTTGGCGGGCAGGTCGTCAACTCGGGGTTTACCTGTGTGGTCGGTGGGTTTTGCGGGATGAAGGGAAGGCGAGGGGCCGGGGTGCGGGTATCGGGATGGTGTCTGGAACAAAAATCGACGGAACGTGTTGCTGCGGAGGATAAACCGTAACGATGGAGATGAGCGATGCGGACTGTCATGACTATCTCGGCTCTCGTCCTGGGTGTTGCTTTGTCGCAGCCGGCTGTTGCTGCCTTAGGCAATCTGGATTCAAGCCTCTATGCCGATGTTGCACTGGCGGGAATCAGGCCTTCGGCTCCGGCGGACGCCACCGTTTCTGACCAGCGCGCCGAAATCTGCGTGCCTCCTGACGAACAATACATCCCGTCCTTCGTCCGCGATCCCGGCGGCCGGATCGTGGGCGTCAATTATACGATCATCGAGTATGTCTGCTGAGTGCGGCAGCCTATCATCGTAACCAAGCATTAACCATAAAAGGCAATTCCGTTGGCTGCGCGACGACCGCGTTCGCATTTATGCCATGTTGCTGTCATTTTTGACGACTGTATCTTTTTGGTACGACCGGCTCGCCCGCGAGGGGCAGGGGTGCTCCGGTTTCGTCAGATAGCGGCAATGTGGGACACATGACTTTCAGACAATACGCACGTTTCCTGGTGAAGGGCGCAGGTTTCGCCGCCGTTCCGGCTATTTGTCTTGTGCTGACGTCCTGCGGCACGACGGGCAAGGTCGATGCACCCAAGAAGCGCAGCAAGGAGTATTTTCCGGAATCCGTCTACGGCGTCAAAGCGAGCCCCCGTGTCGCCGACGGCAAGAATATTCCGAAAGGCGGCGGACGCTATCAGGTCGGCAAGCCCTACAAGGTCAAGGACAAGTGGTACACGCCGAAGGAAGATTTCAGCTACAATAAGACTGGCATCTCGTCCTGGTATGGATCGGCATTTCATGGCCGGCTGACCGCCAACGGCGAAGTCTACGATACGGCGCATCTCTCTGCCGCGCACCCCACATTTCCATTGCCGAGCTATGCGCGCGTGACCAATGTCGAGAATGGGTCGTCGGTCATCGTCCGTGTCAACGATCGCGGACCCTATGAGTTCGGACGGATCATCGACGTGTCTTCGAAGACGGCCGATCTCCTCGACATCAAGCGCAAGGGCAGCGCCCAGGTGCGCGTCCAGTATGTCGGCCGCGCGCCGCTCGAAGGCAATGACATGCCCTATCTGATGGCGTCCTATGCGTCCAAGGGGAGCCGCGTTCCCGGAATTGCGCCGGAGGGCCAGATTGCTTCCGGCGTTATGGTTGCTTCAAACGAACCGCTGGCGCGGCAGGTGCGCAATCTCGGTTCGGCCGATCTGGGCACCGTTTCCATTCCGGCCAAGGCATCGGCACAGGCAGTCCGCATGCGCCCGTCGCCGTCCGCCGCTCCGTCGCTTGACCGTGGCTCTTCCATGACCGCGCTCGCTGAGCCGGATCACGTGCTCCGCGCGCCGGGCGCCATGGAGGCTCTGGAGGCGTTCGTGACGCTTCCGGACATCGGTCCCATCCCTGTGGAGCGCCCGGGCAATTTCGGGAAGTCGGGGAATGGCGCACTCTATGCCGCCGCCTATGTCGAGGCGCGCGTCAGCACGTCGGAAACCGCCTTCGATGCGATCATGGTCGATCCGCATGCGCTTACCTCGTCCGCGATCATGGCCCATGCCAAGCGCAGCGCCCGCTAGGCCCGACCGAAACGTCGCCGCACATGGGGACGGCTCGTGAGGCGTTGGCAATGGGGCGGTATGCTCGCTGTCGCGATGGCGCTGGCATTTTCCGGGTCGGCTTCACAAGCGCAGGAATTCGAGACCAAGGCACGCCAGGCCCTGGTGATCGACGCGCTGACCGACACGGTGCTCCTCTCGAAAGCCGCAGACGAAGCCGTACCGCCGGCATCCATGGCGAAACTGATGACCGTGGAGCTGGTGCTTTCCGCGTTGAAGGATGGAAGCCTCGCGCGCGACACGTTTTTTCCGGTCAGCGAACATGCCTGGCGAACCGGCGGTGCACCGTCGGGCACATCGACGATGTTTGCGGCATTGAATTCGCGCGTTTCGGTCGGGGATCTGCTGCAAGGCATCGTCGTGCAATATGCCAACGACGCCTGCATCGTGCTGGCGGAAGGCATGGTCGGCAGCGAGGGCAAATTCGCCGAACGCATGACCGCGCGGGCGCGTGAGATCGGCTTGAAAGCCTCGACATTCGCCAATCCGACAGGCCTTCCGGCCGCGGGCAATCTCACCACGATGCGCGATCTCGTCACCCTCGCGCGCCATGTGCGGTCCGCCTATCCCGACGACGTCGTGCTGTTCCGGCAGGCGGAGTTCGAGTGGAACAAGATCCGCCAGAGAAACCGCAATCCGCTCATTTCCGCCGAGATCGGCGTCGATGGTTATGTCACCGGCTTTGCCGAAGGCTATGGCTACGGCATCGTCGCGTCTATGGAGCGGGATGGGCGACGGGTCGATCTGGCGCTGAACGGGTTGCAGACGGACAAGGATCGGACCGCCGAGGCAAAGCGCGTGTTCGACTGGGCGATGACACAGTTTTCGGAGAAGCGCCTGTTTGCCGAAAGCGAGCTCGTCGCGGAGGCGAGCGTCTATGGTGGCGACCGTCCGACCGTGGGATTGGTGACCGCCGGGCCGGTCGATATTCTGCTGCCGGTGAAAACGCCGGCGAAGCTTTCCGCACGCGTGGTTTACCGCTGGCCTCTGACCGTTCCCGTGCGCGCCGGTGATGTCGCAGCCACGCTGCGGATCTGGAACGGCGATCACCTTCTCCGCGAGGTTCCCCTGAAAGCGGCAGCCTCCGTCGAGGCGGGCTCGCTGACGAGCCGCGCGACGGATGCCCTTCAGGAATTGCTGTTCTTCTGGCTTTAAGCGGCCGGCGCTCGGGCCAACGCGCTTGCCGTCCTGGCCGCGCCTTTTCAAGCTGCTTGTCTTCAGACCAAGGTGCTTGTTTTCAGACAGGGAGCAATAGGCTACTGGATCACCCAACCGCTCCAGAAGTCTCGCGAGAGCACGGGAGCGGTCGGGCGCAGGGCGATGTCTTGCGGTCCTCAGACGACAGAGGCGATGGATTTGGCGGCAGAGGCAGTGTTCGTGACATTCGAGGGCGGTGAGGGGGTCGGCAAATCGACCCAGATCCGCCTGCTGGCCGGCGCATTGGAGGCGCGTGGCCATGCCGTTCGCATCACCCGCGAGCCCGGCGGCTCTGCCGGCGCCGAGGCGGTGCGGCATGTCATCCTCTCGGGAGCCGCTGAATCCTATGGCGTGCGCATGGAGGCGCTGCTCTTTGCCGCCGCACGCAGCGACCATGTGGAAACCGTGATCCGGCCGGCTCTCGAGACCGGAAGTGTCGTGCTTTGCGATCGTTTCATGGATTCGTCGCGCGTCTATCAGGGGATTACCGGAAATCTGCCGGAGCGGCTGATCGACGGGCTGGAGCGTGTAGCGATCAATGGCTTGCGGCCCGATATCACCATCATCCTCGATATGCCCGCAGCCGAGGGCCTCGCGCGGGCGCGCAGCCGTGCGTCGCAGTCCGCCGATGTCGCGAGCGCCGTGCCGGATCGCTTCGAGAAAGAAGAGCTGGAGACCCACGAGAAGCGCCGGGAGGCCTTTCTCGATATCGCGGCGCGAGACCCGGGGCGGTGTCGCATCGTCGACGCGTCACGTGCCGTCGATCTCATCGCGGCCGACGTGCTTTCCGCCGTTGAGGCCCTGATCTCCGATCGGCAGGCAGGGAAGGTCACGGCATGAGCGACGGTCGATCGGATATTCTGGATGGCGCCATCACACCGTCCGACAACGCTGTGCTGTTCGGACACGCCGAGGCACAAGCCTTTCTTGCGACGGGATACCGATCGGGCAAGGGCCATCACGCGATCCTCATCGAGGGGCCGGAGGGTATCGGAAAGGCGACGCTCGCGTTTCGGTTCGCCAACCATGTGCTCAGCCATCCCGAACCTGCCGCGGCGCCGACGGTGATCGCCGACCCCGATCCGGGTTCTGTGGTCAGCCGCCAGATCACCGCCGGATCGTCCCACAACGTCCTCCATCTCACGCGTCCCGTGGATGAGAAGACGGGAAAGGTGAAAAGCGCAATCACCGTGGACGAGGTGCGGCGGGCAGGGCGGTTCTTCTCGCAAACCTCGGGGACGGGCAACTGGCGCATCGTCATCATCGATCCGGCCGATGACCTCAATCGCAATGCGGCGAACGCGATTCTCAAGATTCTCGAGGAGCCGCCGAAACGGTCGATGTTCCTCGTCCTCAGCCACGCGCCGGGACGGCTGCTGCCGACGATCCGCTCGCGCTGCCTGCCGCTGAGCCTGAAGCCGCTCACCGACGCCGATATGACGAAGGCGCTCGCGCATCTCGATATCCGGCTGGAGGGCGAACAGGGTGCGCGCGTTCTCGCTGCGGCGAAAGGCAGCGTTTCCGAAGCTCTGAAGCTCGTCCATTACGGCGGGCTCGACATCATCGATGCCTTCGACCACATGCTCGCCCATCCCGACGATGCGCCGGCCCGGCGCGAGATGCACAAGCTGGCGGAGATCCTCGCCGCGAAGGACAGCGATACGATTTTCGATTTCTTCGCGACCCTGGTCGCCCGGCATGTGACGGGACAGGCCAGGGCGGCAGGCCTTGCAGGCGATCTGGCTGGCGCCGAGCGCTTTGCGCGCCTGTCTTCGGAGCTCTCCGAGCGCCTGACGGTGGCCGACGCCTACAACCTCGACCGAAAGCAGACCGTCCTGTCCATTCTGGATGATCTGCGAACGGCCGGAAGACTCGCCTGAGTTTGCAACCCTTGGCAGGGCTCGTTTTTCGACCTCTTCCATTCCCTCCGCTCCGGGATTGGTTTAAGGACGGTGCACGCTCCCAAGTGCCCGATAGCTCGACCTGCAGAAGTGCCGCCCATGACAGACACGTCCCCCTTCTACATCACCACCGCGATCGCCTATCCGAACGGGCGGCCGCATATCGGCCATGCCTACGAGCTGATCGCGACGGATGTCGTCGCGCGGTTCGAGCGCCTTGACGGGCGCGACGTCTTCTTCCTCACGGGAACGGACGAGCATGGGCAGAAGATGCAGCAGACGGCGCGGCGCGAGGGTCTGACACCGCAGGAACTGGCCGATCGCAATGCCGCCGAGTTCCAGGCGATGGTGAAGCTGCTCGAGGGCTCGAACGACGACTATATCCGCACGACGGAAGCCCGCCACCACGAGGCCGTGAAGGCCATCTGGAACAGGATGGCGGACGCCGGCGACCTCTACAAGGATGCCTATTCCGGCTGGTATTCCGTGCGCGACGAAGCCTATTATCAGGAGAGCGAGACCGAGATGCGCGCCGATGGCGTGCGTTACGGGCCGCAGGGGACACCGGTCGAGTGGGTCGAGGAGGCGAGCTATTTCTTTCGCCTGTCCGCCTACCAGGACCGGCTGCTGAAGCATTACGAAGACAATCCGGACTTCATCGGCCCGGCCGAGCGGCGCAACGAGGTCATCTCGTTCGTGAAATCCGGGCTCAAAGACCTGTCCATGTCGCGCACGACGTTCGACTGGGGCATTCCCGTGCCCGGCGATCCCGCGCATGTCATGTATGTCTGGGTCGATGCTCTGACGAACTACATCACCGCCACCGGCGCCCTGACGGACCCGGAAGGGCCGCGTGCGAAATACTGGCCGGCGAGCATCCACATGATCGGCAAGGACATCATCCGTTTCCACGCCGTCTACTGGCCCGCTTTCCTGATGTCGGCCGGCCTGCCGCTGCCGAAGAAGGTCTTTGCCCACGGCTTCCTGCTCAACAAGGGCGAGAAGATGTCGAAGTCTCTCGGCAATGTGGTCGATCCGATCAATCTTGTTGAGCATTTCGGTCTCGACCCGATCCGCTATTTCTTCATGCGCGAAGTCTCCTTCGGGCAGGACGGAAGCTATAGCGAGGAGGCGATCGCCACGCGGTTCAATTCCGATCTGGCGAATGGCATCGGCAATCTGGCGAGCCGCTCCCTGTCCATGATCGTCAAGAACTGCGACGGCGCCATTCCGGCCTGTGGCCCCTTGAGCGAAGCGGACGCGGCCATGCTGTCTTCTGCAGACGCGCTGCACGGCTCGACGCGAGCCGACATGGATGCGCTTGCCATTCACAAGGTGCTTGCCTCGATCATCTCAGTGGTCTCGGAAGCCGACCGCTATTTTGCAGGGCAGGAACCCTGGGCGCTGAAGAAGACCGACCCTGCCCGCATGGGCACCGTGCTCTACGTCACGGCAGAGGTCGTGCGCCAGGTGGCGATCCTGCTGCAGCCCTTCATGCCGGGCTCGGCGGCGAAGCTTCTCGATCTCGTGGCCGTGCCGGAGGATCGCCGCAGCTTCGCGTTTCTCGGCGCTTCCGGACGGATCGCCTCGGGAACGCCGCTCGAAGCGCCGAAGCCGGTCTTCCCGCGCTACATCGCGCCCGAGGCCTGACCGTGACGGCTCCTTTGCTGATCGACACGCATTGCCATCTCGATTTCCCGGATTTCGAGGCCGAGCGGGATGACATCGTCGCCCGTGCAGCCGAGATCGGCGTGCACAAGCTCGTCACGATCTGCACGCGGGTGAAACGGTTCGAGACGATCCTGGCGGTCGCCGAGCGATACGACACTGTGTTCTGTTCGGTCGGTACGCATCCGAACAATGCGGACGAGGAACTCGACGTCACGACGGAGGATCTCGTCCGGCTCTCGGCGCATCCGAAGGTGGTGGCGATCGGCGAGGCGGGTCTTGACTATTTCTACGACACGCAACGTCCGGAAGACCAGAAGACGGGCCTCCTCCGTCACATTGCCGCTGCACGAGAAACCGGTCTCCCGCTCGTCATCCACAGCCGGTCAGCAGACGCCGACATGGCCGAGATCCTGACGCTTGAGACCGGGAAGGGGGCGTTCCCCTTCATTCTCCACTGCTTTTCCTCGGGACCGGATCTCGCCCGGATCGGTGTGGAGCTTGGCGGCTATATCTCGTTCTCCGGCATCCTGACCTTTCCGAAATCCGAGGAGCTCCGCACGATCGCCCGCACCGTGCCGCACGACCGGCTGCTGGTGGAGACGGACGCGCCCTACCTCGCGCCAAAGCCTTTCCGCGGCAAGCGCAACGAGCCGGCCTATGTCGCCCACACCGCGCAGGTGCTCGGCGAGACGCTTGGCCTGTCCGTGGATGAGATCGCGGCGATCACGACGGAGAACGCGTATCGCGTCTTTTCCAAGATGCCACGATCCTGAACCGGTGGCGTTGATGGCGGCACGGCGGATTTTCACCATTCTCGGCTGCGGATCGTCGCCCGGCGTGCCGCGCATCACCGGCGATTGGGGCGCTTGCGACCCGCTCAATCCGAAGAACCGCAGACTGCGCGCCGCCTTGCTGGTCGAGCAGGTGTCGGAGACCGGCGGGCGGACCACGGTGCTGATCGACACCGGACCGGACCTGCGCGAGCAACTGCTGGCCGCCGGGGTGAGGGACCTCGATGCCGTGGTTTACACCCACTCGCATGCCGATCACCTCCATGGCATCGACGACCTGCGCGGCTTCGTCATTCACAACCGCCGACAGACGCCGATCTGGGCGGACGCCTTTACGCTCGCCCGGATCCGCGAGGGATTTAGCTACTGCCTGCAGTCACCGCCCGGAAGCAATTACCCGCCGATCATCCGCGCCTGCTTGATAGAGCCGTCTCTGGAGCCGTTCCATGTCGAGGGCGCCGGTGGCACGATCACCTTCGAGCCGCTGCTGCAGGTGCACGGATCGATCCATTCGCTCGGTTTTCGCATCGGCGATTTCGCCTATTGCACGGATGTCAGCGATTTCCCGCCGGAGACGGTCGCAAAGCTTGGTGGCCTGCAGACGCTGGTGATCGACACGCTGCAGTATCAGTATCATCCGAGCCATCTGTCCCTCGAACAGGGCCTCGCCTGGATCGACACCATCGCGCCGCGCCGCGCCATCCTCACGCATATGCATGTGCCGCTCGACTACGACACCGTCATGGCGGAAACGCCGGCCCATGTCGAGCCGGCCTATGACGGCCTCAAGGTCGTGTTCGACGTCTGACGGCGTCTAGGAGAAATAGGGCCTCAGGTTGTCGCGGATGCGGTCGAGAACGCTGTCGCCGCGCAGATCGGGCTCGAATGTGCCACCGGTGATCGTCTCATAGGCCTCGATATAGACCTTGGACGTCTGATCGATCAGCGCGTCCGGAATGGCCGGGATCGGATCCTTGTAAGGATCGCACCGCTCTGTGACCCAGGCGCGCACGAAATCCTTGTCAAAACTCTTCGGCCGGCCGCCGGTCGCGAAACTCTCGGGATAGCTTTCGGCGATCCAGTAGCGGCTGCTGTCCGGCGTATGGATTTCGTCGGCCAGCACGATGCGCCCGGAGGCGTCGGTGCCGAACTCGTATTTCGTATCGACGAGGATCAGTCCGCGTCTCGCCGCCAGTTCCTGTCCGCGTGCAAAGAGCGCCAGCGCATAGGCCGAGACCGTTTCCCATTGCTCCGGCGTCAAGAGCTTCTGCGCCAGGATGTCCTCTGCCGAAAGCGGCTCGTCGTGACCGCCATCGAAGGCCTTGCTCGTGGGTGTGATGATGGCGGCAGGAAGCTTCTCATTGTCCTTCATGCCATCGGGAAGACGCGTTCCATACATGGAGCGCTCGCCGTTGCGATACTTGGTCAGGATCGACGTGCTGGTCGTGCCGGCGAGATAACCGCGCACGACGATTTCGACCGGCAGGATATCGAGCCGCGTTCCGACGACGACGTTCGGATCGGGATATTCGAGCACATGGTTCGGGCAGATATCCGCCGTCTGCTCGAACCAGTAGCGCGCCGTCTGCGTCAGCACCTGACCCTTGAACGGGATTGCCGTCAGCACGACGTCGAACGCGCTCAGCCGGTCCGTCGCAATGATGATCCGCCGACCATCCGCCAGATCGTAGTTCTCCCGGACCTTGCCATTGTAGCGCCCGGGAAGCTCGGGAATGAAGGCGTCGGGGAGAATACGCAAAGTGCTGTCGGTCAATGGCCCATCTCGTCGCTGAAAAACACCTCCGTCGATTAGCCGCGCTTTGGACGTTGCGTCAAGAGATGAGGCTGAACCTGTTGAAAGTGCGATGTGCGACCCGCTATGCAAGGCTGACCGCTGCCCGTGTTCGAACGCACGATGCATCCGCCTTGGCAGCCCAAAGACACCGTATGAACCGCCATCGGCATGGACTTATGTTCCATAATCTATCTTATCTGACTTAGATGTTTGGCCAGGGTGGGTTCAAGGATGAAGTGCGACTTGCGATCGATAACAGTGGCTTATCAGTTGCAAGGAACGCCCCATGAAACGCGCCACCTCCCAGATCGATCTGGATGAACGCCGCAAGATTGCTCGTCGGTGTCGCCGTCGCATGCGCTGGATCTGAGCGAGCGCCAGGTTCGCCGGTTGCCGGAGCGGATACACACGGGCGGTACGGCGCCGATCCGGCACAAGGCGATCGGTCACAGTGCAAGATCCTGGGATATCGGAGCTGCAGCTCTCTCACGTCGCGAAAGATGCCCGTGGAGCCCTGATACTTCCCTTTGCGCGCTTTCAGCGTAAGCTGCGGCCTATGTCGTCATGGGATGGAGGTTGCGATGGGGCGTGTTGTCGTGGGAGCGGGATTGATCGTGGCGCTGCTGTTGGCCTCGCCGGGTCTGGCGGCCGAGCCGGTGGATGCGGCGAGATCCGTGATCGGTCGGCAGATCGAAGCCTTTCTGAACGATGATGCCGCGACGGCCTATTCCTTTGCCTCGCCGCAGATCAAGGGACTGTTTCCGAGCCAGGCTCTGTTTTTCGAGATGGTGAAGCGCGGCTATCGGCCTGTCTACCGCCCCGGGAATTTTGCGTTCGGCCGAAGCAAGATCGAGGGCTCCACGGTCGTGCAGGAAGTGCTGATCTCCGGGCCCGACGGCAAGGACTGGACGGCGCTGTATTCGCTGACGCTCCAGCCCGATGGCAGCTACAAGATCAACGGGGTGCAGATGCTGCAGCAGGCGCCAGGCCCGGAAATCTGATTTTTAAAAGCGATGCTGCCGCTGCCAGGTGCGCCGCTCGCCGGCCCACCACGACCGGGCCCTTCTTCGCGCCGTCAGACGGGAGCGAGATCGCCCCTCGCCCACTCTTCCTGCGTCTCCGCCATGAAATCGGCATACCGCCCTTCCTCGATCGCTTTCCGAATACCGGCCATGAGGTCCTGGTAATAGGAAAGGTTGTTCCAGGTCAGGAGCATGCCACCGAGGGATTCGTTTGCGCGGACCAGATGGTGGAGATAGGCGCGGGAGTAGTCGCGTGCGGCGGGACATGTGGATTGCTCGTCCAGCGGGCGCATGTCCTCTGCGTGGCGGGCATTGCGCAGGTTGATGCGGCCGCGGCGGGTGAAGGCGAGGCCGTGGCGGCCCGAGCGGGTCGGCATGACGCAGTCGAACATGTCGATGCCGCGGGCGACAGATTTCAGGATATCGTCCGGCGTGCCGACGCCCATGAGATAACGCGGCTTTTCGAACGGGAGTTCCGGGCAGGTCGTGTCCAGCATGTCGAGCATGACGGCCTGGGGTTCGCCCACGGCGAGCCCACCGACCGCATAGCCCTTGAGGTCGAGGCCGGCCAGCGACCGCGCCGAGCGGACACGCAGCTCCGGGTTGTCGCCGCCCTGCACAATTCCGAACATGGCCTTGGCGGGCTGGTCGCCGAAGGCCGTCTTGCAACGCTCGGCCCAACGCAGCGACATTTCCATCGCACGCTCGATCTCGCGCGGCTCGGCCGGTAACCGAATGCACTCGTCGAGCTGCATCTGGATGTCGCTGCCAAGCAGGCCCTGGATCTCGATCGACCGCTCCGGCGACATATGGTGCAAGGCGCCATCGACATGGCTCTTGAAGGTCACGCCCTGCTCGTCCAGCTTGCGCAGGCCGGAGAGCGACATGACCTGAAAGCCGCCGCTGTCGGTGAGAATTGGGCCCTGCCAGCGGATCAGGTCGTGCAGTCCGCCGAGACGCGCCACCCGTTCCGGGCCCGGGCGGAGCATCAGGTGATAGGTGTTGCCGAGAATGATGTCGGCGCCGAGTTCCTTCACCTGATCGAGATACATCGCCTTCACCGTGCCGACGGTCCCGACCGGCATGAAAGCCGGCGTGCGGATGGTGCCCCGCGGCATGGACACCGCGCCGCGGCGCGCCTTGCCGTCGGTGGCGGTCAGGTTGAACTGGAATGTCTCTGTCATGGTTCGTTCCGGAAAAGCAGGCTGGCATCGCCATAGGAATAGAAGCGGTAGCCGTCCGCAATGGCAGTGGCATAGGCGGTGCGCATGGTGTCGAGGCCGGAAAAAGCCGAGACGAGCATGAACAGCGTCGATTTCGGCAGGTGAAAATTCGTCATCAGAATATCGACGGCGCGGAACCTGTAGCCGGGCGTGATGAAGATGCCGGTCGGCCCCGACCAGGGTGCGATGTGCCCGTCCTCGGCTGCGGCGCTCTCGATCAGGCGGAGCGACGTCGTGCCGACGCAGACGATCCGCCCGCCCCTCGCCCGCACGGCGTTCAGCTTTTCGGCAATCTCGGCCGAGACGTGGCCGATCTCCTGGTGCATCCTGTGGTCGTCGGTATCGTCGGCCTTTACCGGTAGAAACGTGCCGGCGCCGACATGCAGGGTCACGAAATGGCGCTCGACGCCGCGGGCGTCCAGAGCGGCAAAGAGCCTGTCGGTGAAATGCAGACCGGCCGTCGGTGCGGCAACGGCCCCTTCCTCACGGGCATAGACGGTCTGATAATCCTCACGGTCCTTTGCATCCTCCGGTCGCTTGGAGGCGATATAGGGCGGCAGAGGAATATGCCCGACGGCCGCAATGGCTTCGTCGAGCGCGGGACCGGAGAGATCGAACGCGAGCGTGACCTCGCCACCCTCGGTCTTCGCCTCGACGGTCGCGTCCAGCGTACCGAGAAGGCAGGTGTCGCGGTCGTCGCCGAAGCGAATGCGATCGCCGGGCTTGATCCGCTTGCCCGGCCTGGCGAAGGCCTTCCACCGATCCGGCGCGATGCGCATGTGCAGCGTGGTCGAGACGGCCTGCTCGGTCGCGCCCTCGCGAAGACGGACGCCTTCCAGCTGCGCGGGAATGACCTTCGTATCGTTGAAGACCAGGGCATCGCCGGGCTCGAGGAAAGACGGGAGATCGATGACACTGCGATTCTCGAGCGGTTGCCCCGGGCGCACGACGAGCATGCGGGCGCTGTCGCGTGGGCTTGCCGGCCGCAAGGCGATATTGTCGTCCGGGAGATCGAAGTCGAAGAGATCGACGCGCATAAACAAGCACTTCTTAAAAATGAGAGGCCCGCCCGACGGCCGCGAAAGCTGTCGGGCGGGCCTTGCCATAGCCTGAATCAGGCGTTCGCAGCAATCTTCATCGAGACGATGCTGTCGGGATCCTTGACCGGCTCGCCGCGCTTGATGTTGTCGATGTTTTCCATGCCCTCGATGACCTGACCCCAGACCGTGTACTGCTTGTTCAGCCACGGGCTGTCGGTAAAGCAGATGAAGAACTGGGAGTTCGCCGAATTCGGCATCTGGCTGCGGGCCATGGAGCACGTGCCGCGCACGTGGCTGGTGGCCGAGAATTCCGCCTTGAGGTCCGGCTTGGACGAGCCGCCCATGCCGGCGCGGGCCGGATTGAAATCCTTGCCGCCCTGCTTGCCGAACTGCACGTCGCCGGTCTGCGCCATGAAATCTTCGATGACGCGGTGGAACACGACGCCGTCATAGGCACGTTCCGCAACCAGTTCCTTGATGCGGGCGACATGGCCCGGCGCCAGATCGGGCTTCAGCTCGATCACGACCTGTCCCTTGGTGGTTTCCATGATGATCGTGTTTTCCGGATCCTTGATCTCGGCCATGCTCTTCTCCTTCAAAGAATGGTGGTGTTACTTGCCGACCTTGACGCTGATCATGCGGTCGGGATTGGTGACGGAGCCGCTGTCGCCCTCGCCCTTCTTGATCTTGTCGACATTTTCCATGCCGGACACGACCTGGCCGACGACGGTATACTGGCCGTTCAGGAACGAGCCTTCGTCGAACATGATGAAGAACTGCGAATTGGCGGAGTCAGGGCTCTGCGAGCGCGCCATGCCGACGGTCCCGCGCTTGAACGGCGTCTTGGAAAACTCGGCGGGCAGATCGGGCTTGGACGAACCGCCCATGCCGGCACGACCGGCCTCGAAGTTCTTTTCGAGATTACCGTACTGAACGTCGCCGGTCTGCGCCATGAAGCCGGGGATGACGCGATGGAAGGCGACGTTGTCGTAAGCGCCTTCGGCCGCCAGTTCCTTGATCCGCGCGACATGCTTCGGAGCGATTTCGGGGAGCAGCTCGATCACGACGGGACCGCTTTTCAGGTTGATCGTCAGGAGGTCCTTCGCCTGGGCGACGGCAGCGCCGGTAAGCACTGCCAGGGATACTGCGCCTGCAAGGGCAAGCTTGAAGAATGTCATGATGGCTCCGTGTTTCGTCTGCGGATGTGTTGTGGCTGTATCGATATATAGCGCCGAAAGCGTCGAGGTCAGCGTTGCGCCTTACGAATTGCGAGCGCCTGAACGACCACCTTCGGCACGAAAGGACCGACATCGCCGCCCATCGCCGCGATCTGGCGGACCAATGTGGCGGTTATGGGCCGGGAGGCCGTCGCGGCGGGAATGAAGACGGTCTGGATGTCCGGCGCCATCTCGCTATTCATGCCTGCCATCTGCATCTCGTAGTCGAGATCCGTGCCGTCGCGTAATCCGCGGATAAGAACAGACGCGCCATGGCGCCGCGCGGCATGGATGACCAGATCGTCGAACGAGACGACCGAGACATCCCCGCTGCGGTCCGGCAAGGTCTCGCCGATCGCGTGGCGGATCAGCGTTGCCCGTTCATCGAAGGAAAAGAGAGGCGTCTTGCCGGGATGGACCCCGATCGCAACGATGACGGTCTGCACCACGGCGAGAGACTGGGCGAGAATATCGCGGTGCCCGTTCGTGATCGGATCGAAGGAGCCGGGGTAGAAAGCTGTCGTCATCGCACCGTATTCCGTTTCGGCAGTCTTGTGTCACGCCCGTCAGGATGGCGCAAGATGCACCGACGCTCTCCCCCGAGCCGCTTCTCACCCATCGCAACAGTAGATGCAAGAATAGATCTCTGTATTTTGCGGAACCTTTTTCTGTGTTGCCCCGTTGATGGGGCAGAAAGGATGACCGCCATGGGATTGATGCTGTTTTCGATGATGATGTTTTTCACGATGATCTTTGCGACGGCGCACGCACTTCGCTCCGAGGTCATCTCGAAACCAAAGCCTGCTCGCCGGTTTGTCATTACCAAGTAAGGAAGTTCGACATGGCCGTTGTCATGATGATCGTGTCGGCAGTGATTAGTATCGTGTTCCTGTTCGATTTCACGAAGACCATTCTGCAGCTGAAGCGCGATCGCGAGGCGATCCAGGCCTCCCGCCGACACAGCGAAGGTTTCTCGATCTAAGCAAGTTTTCCTCCCAAGGCGACCTCCAGCGCTGCGGGATACAAAAAAGCCGGACGGTTCCCTCCCGTCCGGCTTTTCTCGTTTCGATAGGCTCTGCCAGACCCTTGCGGGACTATTCCGACGCGGTATCCGGCGCTTCGGGCGTCTGAGCGTCGTCTGTCGCGGCTTCCTGAGCCAGTTGCTCATCGATGATGGCGACAGCGGCTTCATCGTCCTCCGGCTCGCTGATGCGCTCGACGGAGACGACCTTTTCGTCCTTTGCCGTGGAGAAGATCGTGACGCCCTTGGTGGCGCGGCTGGCGAGGCGGATCCCACCGACGGGAACGCGGATCAGCTGCCCACCGTCCGAGACGAGCATGATCTGGTCGGCATCTTCCACCGGGAAGGCAGCGACGAGAACGCCGATCTCGTTCGTCTTCGACGTGTCGGTGGCCCGAATTCCCTTGCCGCCGCGACCGGATGTGCGGAAGTCGTAGGTCGAGGAGCGTTTGCCGTAGCCTTTTTCCGAGACGGTGAGAACGAACTGTTCCTGGGCCTTGAGTTCGTCGTAGCGTTCCTGCGACAGTTCGCCGACGACCTCGGCTCCCTCTTCACCGACCAGTGCAATGTCGTCATCTTCGCCTGCGACCGCCTCCCCGGCCACAAGACGCCGTTCGACCGATGCACGCTTGAGATAGGAAGCGCGCTCCCATGGTTCCGCGTCGACATGGCTGACGATCGTCATGGAAATGATGCGATCGTCCTTGCCGAGCGAGATGCCACGGACGCCGATCGAATTGCGGCCGGCAAAAACGCGGACATCGTCCACGGGGAAGCGAATGCACTGGCCGAGCGCCGTGGTCAGAAGCACGTCGTCGCGATCGGTGCAGGTTTCCACGGACAGGATTTCGTCGCCATCCTCTTCCAGCTTCATCGCGATCTTGCCGTTGCGGTTGACCTGGATGAAATCCGACAGCTTGTTCCGGCGAACCGTGCCGCGCGTCGTGGAGAACATGACGTCGAGATTGGCCCAGCTGGCCTCGTCCTCAGGCAGCGGCATGATCGTGGTGATGCGTTCGCCCGGTTCGAGCGGCAGCATGTTGATCAGCGCCTTGCCACGCGAGGTCGGCGTGCCGATCGGCAGGCGCCAGACCTTCTCCTTGTAGACAATGCCGCGCGAGGAGAAGAACAGGACCGGCGTGTGCGTGTTGGCGACGAACAGGCGGGTGACGAAATCCTCGTCGCGGGTCGACATGCCGGAGCGGCCCTTGCCGCCGCGGCGCTGCGCCCGGTAGGTGGTCAGCGGCACGCGTTTGATGTAGCCGAGATGAGACACGGTCACGACCATGTCTTCGCGGGAGATAAGGTCCTCGTCGTCCATATCCGGACCGCCTTCGACGATCTCGGTGCGACGCGGCGTGCCGAATTCCTCGCGGATGGCCGTCAGCTCGTCCTTGACGATCGTCATGATCCTCAGGCGGGATCCCAGGATCTCCAGATAGTCGCTGATCTCGGCGCCGATCTTGTTCAGCTCATCGCCGATTTCGTCGCGTCCAAGCGCCGTCAGACGGGCAAGACGCAGTTCCAGGATGGCGCGGGCCTGTTCCTCGGAGAGATTGTAGGTGCCGTCCTCGTTGATCCTGTGGCGGGGATCGTCGATCAGCCGGATCAACGAGTCCACGTCATGTGCCGGCCAGCGGCGCGTCATCAACTGCTCGCGCGCGGTCGCCGGATCGGGCGCCTCGCGGATCAGCTTGATGATCTCATCGATATTGGCGACCGCGATGGCGAGACCGACCAACACATGGGCGCGCTCGCGCGCCTTGCGCAGCAGGTACTTGGTGCGGCGGCTGACGACTTCCTCGCGGAAGGCGACGAAGGCGCGCAGCATGTCGAGCAGCGTCATCTGCTCCGGCTTGCCGCCGTTCAGCGCCACCATGTTGCAGCCGAACGAGGTTTGCAGCGGCGTGTAGCGATAGAGCTGGTTGAGGATGACCTCGGCATTGGCGTCGCGCTTCAGCTCGATGACCACGCGGTAGCCCTGGCGATCGCTCTCGTCGCGCAGATCGGAGATGCCCTCGATGCGCTTGTCGCGCACGAGCTCGGCCATCTTCTCGATCATCGTCGCCTTGTTCACCTGATAGGGAACCTCGGTGACGATAATCATCTCGCGATCGTTGCGCATCGGCTCGATATGCGCCTTACCGCGCATGATGACCGAACCGCGGCCCGTCTCGTAGGCCGAGCGGATGCCGGAGCGCCCCATGATCATGGCGCCGGTCGGGAAGTCCGGTCCGGGAATGATCTCCATCAGTTGCGGCAGCTCGAGCGCGGGATCTTCGATCAGGGCGATGCAGCCGGTGATGACTTCGGAGAGGTTGTGCGGCGGGATGTTCGTCGCCATGCCAACCGCGATGCCGCCGGCGCCGTTGACGAGCAGATTCGGAAACTTCGCCGGCATGACGACCGGCTCGGACAGCGTGCCGTCGTAATTGTCGCGAAAATCGACGGTTTCCTTGTCGAGGTCGTCGAGAAGGGCGTGCGCCGACTTCTGAAGACGGCACTCTGTATAGCGTTCGGCCGCCGGCGGGTCGCCGTCGATGGAACCGAAATTGCCCTGCCCGTCGATCAGCGGCAGGCGGAGCGACCAGGGTTGCGCCATGCGGGCCAGCGCGTCGTAGATCGCGAGGTTGCCGTGCGGATGGTATTTACCCATCACGTCCCCGGTCACACGGGCGCATTTGACGTATTTCTTGTTCCAGTCGATCCCCAGTTCGCTCATGCCGAACAGGATGCGCCGATGAACCGGCTTCAGGCCGTCGCGAACATCGGGGAGCGCGCGGCTGACGATGACGCTCATCGCGTAATCGAGATAGGAGCGCTGCATTTCCTCGATAATGGAAATGGGCTCGATGCCTGGTGGGTTCTTGCCGCCGCCGGGAGGTGTTTGCTCAGTCAATTTGGGTCACGATCGTTGGTCAGAATCAGAGGGCTATATATAATCGACACAGCGCCCATGCGCCAATTTCCGCAGGGGGTTGTGAACAGTCTTCTGCCTTTCTGGCAGCAAAAGGGCGGCTTTCCAAGGTAAACTTGCGACAGGGACGCCCTGCCCCTTTACCCGTAATGCAGCTTGAGACTAACTGATCTCCCGCGCGAGACGCGCACCGGAGAGCGGCATGCCCGATACCGACCTTCTGATCAACGCGCTGACCACGATCCTCGTGACCATCGACCCTCCGGGCCTTGCACCGATCTTCCTGAGCCTGACTGCCGGAATGAGCCGAAGCGAACGAAAGCAGGTCGCCTCGCGCGGCAGCTTGATCGCGTTCTGCATCCTCTCCGTCTTCGCGCTATTCGGAGATAGCATCCTCGGGCTGCTCGGCATCTCCATCGGCGCCTTCCGCATCGCCGGCGGACTTCTGCTGTTCTGGATCGCCTTCGAAATGATCTTCGAAAAGCGCAACGAACGGAAGGAAAAGACCGGCGAGACGGCAACGCTCCGCGACCACATCGAAAACATCGCCGTCTTCCCGCTGGCCCTACCGCTTATCGCCGGACCGGGTGCGATCTCGGCGACCATCCTTCTGGCGGGCTCCTATCCCGGCACCGTTGGGCGGCTGCAGCTCAT
The DNA here is from genome assembly GCF_004342335.1 of Rhizobium sp. PP-F2F-G48. NCBI lineage: Bacteria > Pseudomonadati > Pseudomonadota > Alphaproteobacteria > Hyphomicrobiales > Rhizobiaceae > Rhizobium > Rhizobium sp. PP-F2F-G48. The sequence continues at coordinate 23,295 of NZ_SLVH01000002.1, forward strand.
TCTCGTCATCGCCGTCTGCGTGGCGATCCTGTTTGCAGCGCTGGTGATTGCGGAGCGCATCGATCGGTTTCTCGGCCAGACAGGGCGCGCGATTCTCACACGCCTGCTCGGCGTCATCCTCGCCGCGCTGGCCGTGCAATTCGTCGTGGATGGCGTGACCTCCGCATTCGCGCTGAAGGTCTGACCCCTCCGATCGAAGGTCTGACCCGTCCGATCGAAGGTCTGGCCCGTCCGATCGAAGGTCTGGGTGGGCGATCGTCCCTGACGCGCTGCCGGCACCCGAACGCTACTGGTAGAAGAAGCAGACGCAATCTGCCTTCGCGGCATCCTCGGCCGCCCAGACGCGCGCCGCAAGACGGCTCGCCTCGCCCTTCTCTCCCAGGCGCAGACCGAGCAGCGACGTCGCTGCCAGCTTGGCATTGACCGCATCGACCTCCACCATCCTGCCGACCTGATGGACGCCGTCGCGCGGCGTCCAGGTGAAGAATTGAACATTGTAATGCATGGCGTTCCTCCCGCTCATACCGACGCGGTCGCTCCTCACTGGACCGCTTTTTAACCATATCACGAAATTGCGCAAATCCATATGGCTTCGGGGATGCGGGAGGTGTGAGGGAACTTACGGCCCCTCTGCCCGTTGCTCCCAACGAGAACCCGAGGAGATGACCATGGCAAAAATAGTGGACGAGCGCGGCGATGTCAGATCGACGCAGGAACTGAACAAGAAGGTCACGTTGAACCCGACCGAAGCGCGTCAGGGCGGCGTCGGGCGGCCGGTCCTCATGGTGCTGATCGGTGGATTGTTTCTCGCGCTGATTGCCTGGGGCGCGGCGGAAATGTTCGGCGAAAGCACCGACAACGACGCGGCGACCGATCGCCAGCAGACGGAGCCCGCTCAAAACGGCCAGGCCGCACCGGCCAATCAGGGAACGATCGACAACACGCCGGCCAATGGCGAGCCGATGCAGCCAGCCCCGACCGATCGCGACCCGACGCCGCAGACAGGAACGACCAACGGCTAAAGCTTATCGACAGCGCAATGTTTGGAAAGGCCGGTTCGAACCGGCCTTTTTGCTATCCGTCAGTCGGACTTGAGTTTCGCTGCGGCTTTGGCGCGCTTGCGGCGCTCCCACCAGACGGCCATGCGACGGCGTCTTCGACGGATGTAAGACGAGTCGTGCGAGAGCACTACGAGGCCGAGCGGCACCATCCAGAATCCGAGAATGGGCAGGAAGCCCAGAAGACCGAAGACGACCAGCAGACAGCCGATCAGGACCCGCAACCACTTTTGCCGGGGAAGCGGCATGTGCCAGGAGCCGATCGAAATCTGCGGGCCATGCCGCCGGGGGTGTGGCGAGCGTGCTTCGGCGGACCCGGTGCCTGCATCCCCTGTCTTCGGGTGTGCGTTCTCAAGGGCTTTGCCCGCCGGGCCTGCAACTGCGTCAACCTCGTCCATCACGATCCAATCCGGCGATGCGATATGAGACGACCCCTGTCGTCCGCTCTGCCCCTCAGGTGTGTTTCGAGGGTGAGTTTGTCCACAGCAGGACGTGCTTTTTTGAAAAAAGCGCTTGGCAAATCGAAAAAGCATCCGTATTAGCAGCCTCACTTCTGCAGCGCAGATGTTCCCTGGTAGCTCAGCGGTAGAGCATTCGACTGTTAATCGACAGGTCGCCGGTTCGAATCCGGCCCGGGGAGCCATTTTCTTCTTCAGATCATGGCATGCGGCTCAGCCGCCTTTCTATCGCATCCTGATATCCAGTTTTCCGTCCCGTCTCTTGCGATGGAACTTCCGTTCGCGGCCCGTGTTTTGGGTCAAAGCGGAGAACGGATCATGGATCGCAAAGATCATCTTCAGATATCGGAGCAGGCAAAGCCGGATGACGTTCAACCGACGGCGGATGATACCCTCGCCCGCGAGACCCCATCGATCGCGCCGACATTCGTGAAGCCGGAAGACGTCGCTGACGACAGCGATCGTCCTGTCGTCAATCCCGTCACGGGTGGTGCATTCTGACGCTGACCTGCCCAGGAACCACGGTCTCACTTTCCCCAACCAAACCGAGAGCGATCGATGAAGAAGACTGCAATCGTTGCCCTCTGTAGCGCCTTGTCGCTGACGGCCTGCACGCCTTATCAGGTGCGGCCGATCCCCGGGAGCATCACCTATAATGGGCAGCCCCGAACGAAACTGACAAAGGCCCCGATCGGCAGCACGTTTACGAAGCAGATCACCGACGAATTGGGGTGCCCGGCGATCGAGACGTATCGCATCGAACCGGACAGATCTCTCACGCTCCTGCAGCGGTCGCGTCTGTCCTCTTCCGGGGGCATTGGGTTCGTCTGCTGAATCCTGACTCCTGACGCCTTTCGGAATTTCGGCCTCGCCTTTGCGTCATGCGTATGTTTTTGAAACCTTCTTGATCCACAACACGTCCTTGGCCGTAAGACCGCCAAAGGCAACAGACGGGTTGAGATGGACGACGTGCATCATCGGGACAAGGCTCCCATCATCGTATGGTTTCGCAAGGACCTCCGGACGGACGATCATCGTGCGCTGGCCTCCGCTGCCGAAACCGGTCGTCCGGTCATCCCCCTCTATATTCGCGAAGATCAAGCCGAGGCCGGCCCGCTCGGCGAAGCGCAGGCGTGGTGGCTGCACCATTCCCTGACGTCTCTCGCGGATCGGATCGAGAAACTCGGTTCGCATCTCATCCTCCGAAGCGGCGATGCGGAAACGGTTCTTCAGAAGCTCGTCCAGGCATCAGGTGCCACCGCCATTTTCTGGAACAGGCGATACGACCCGGTTGGCATCGCCATCGATAAGCCCTTGAAAGAGACGCTTTCGTCCGATGCGCTTGAGGTGGTGAGCTTTTCCGGCGCACTCCTGCACGAGCCTTCGCGCGTCAAGACGAAGACGGGCGGTCCCTACAAGGTCTACACGCCGTTCTGGCGGGCGGTCGAGGCCGGGGGCGAGCCTCCCGAGCCGGTCGACGCGCCGAAAGTGCTGGAGGCACCCGCGCGTTTTCCATCTTCGGAGGCGCTTGCGGATTGGGGGCTGTTGCCGAAGCGCGATTGGGCCGCGGATTTCGCGGAGCGTTGGGAGCCGGGCGAGACATCCGCGCGCGAAAAGCTCGAGGACTTCACCGAGAGCACCATCGACGGATATCGCGCATCGCGGGAGCGGACCTGGGAGGCGGGAACGTCGCGGCTGTCGCCGCATCTTGCGATGGGCGAGATCTCCCCTGCCCGCATCTGGCACGCGACGCGCGGTCTCTCCAAAGCCGACACGGCCGATGTCATCACCTTCCGCAAGGAGCTCGTCTGGCGCGAATTTGCCTATCACCTCCTGTTCCACAATCCCGATATGCCGACCGAGAGCCTGAACCGGAAATACGACAAGCTGGGCTGGACGAAGGGCGACAAGGATTTCGATCGCTGGACGAAGGGCCTGACCGGTTTTCCCATCGTGGACGCCGGGATGCGGGAACTGTGGCGCTATGGGACGATGCACAATCGCGTTCGCATGATCGTCGGGTCCTTTCTGGTGAAGGATCTGCTGATCGACTGGCGGCGCGGCGAACGCTGGTTCCGGGATACGCTCGTGGACGCCGATCCGGCCAGCAATGCCATGAACTGGCAGTGGGTGGCGGGCTGCGGCGCCGATGCGTCCCCCTTTTTCCGCGTCTTCAATCCCATCACGCAGGGCGAGAAATTCGACACCGATGGGCTCTATGTCCGTGAGCACGTGCCGGAACTGGCCGAGTTGCCGAGCAAATGGATCCATCATCCGTTCGATGCCCCGGCCGCCGTTCTCGCCAAAGCCGGTGTCAAGCTCGGCGACACCTATCCCGAGCCGATCGTCGACCATGCCAAGGCGCGGGACCGCGCGCTTGCCGCCTACCGCAATATCAAGGATGCCGCATGACCCTCACCCTTCCCGCCGGCCTCTCTGGAACGAATGGAAGACTGTCGATCGCCGTGGTCGGTTCCGGCATTTCCGGCAGCTCGGCCGCGTGGGCCCTGCGCGATGTTCACGATGTCACGCTTTACGAAAAGGCCGAACGGCCGGGCGGGCATACTGCGACCGTAGAGGTCGATTATGATGGCCGACGCATCGCGGTGGATACCGGCTTCATCGTCTATAACGAGCCGAATTATCCGAATCTGAAAGCGCTGTTTGCCGAACTGGACGTCGAGACGCTGCCGAGCAGCATGAGCTTTTCGCTTTCGCTCGATCATGGCGCACTGGAATGGCGCGGCGGTCCGTTCAGCGGCCTGTTCGCGCAGAAACGCAACATGCTGCGCCCCTCCTTCCTGTTGATGCTGAAGGAGATTCTGCGCTTCAACAAGATCTGCCTTGTCGATCGCGATGCGGGCCGGCTGTCCGAAATGTCGATCGGCGACTATCTCGACTGGCGTCGGTTTTCGCCCGGTTTCACCAACAATTATCTGCTGCCGATGGCGGCCGCGATCTGGTCGGCGCCTGCCGCGAAAATGCTGGAATTTCCAGCCGATCATTTCATCCAGTTCTTCGACAATCACCGCCTCGTCTATGCGACGCCGCACCCGTGGCGCACAGTGGCCGGCGGCAGCCGCGTCTATCTCGACAAGCTGCTCGCGCCGCTTGGCGACCGCCTGAAGCTCGACTGCGGCATCCGCTCCATCCGACGCGACGGGCGCAAGGTTCATGTGACCGAGAACGACGGGACGGTGCGGGTCTATGACAAGATCGTCATTGCCGCGCATTCCGATCAGGCGCTCGCCATGCTGGCCGATGCGACTCCGGAGGAACGCTCGGTGCTGGCGGCGGTGCCCTACAAGCCCAACCGCGTCGTCCTGCACCGGGATGCCGCCCTGATGCCCAAGCGCCGGAAGGTCTGGGCTTCCTGGAATTATCTGCGCTCCACCCGTCCCGGTGCCGATACGCAGGTGGCGGTGACCTACTGGATGAACAGCCTGCAGGCGATCGATCCCGCCTGCCCGCTCTTCGTGACGCTGAACCCCGAACGCGAACCCGATCCGCGCCTCGTCTTTTCGGAATTCACCTATGACCATCCGCAGTTCGACGCCGGATCCGTCGATGCCCAGCGCCGCCTGAAGGCTATCCAGGGCGACAACGGCACGTTCTTTGCCGGTGCGTGGACGGGCTATGGTTTCCATGAAGACGGTCTGTCGTCGGGCCTCGCAGCCGCGGAGGCGCTCGGCGGCATGATCCCCTGGCGGCTTGCCTCAGTTCCCGTCTTCGCCGAAGCTGCGGAATGACCCATAGGCTCACCGACGAAGGATGCCTGCAGGGGCCGCCGGCGGAATCGGCGCTGCTCTATGCCGGGACTGTGATGCACCAGCGGATGAAACCGTTGGGACACCGGTTTTCCTACGGCGTCTTCTCACTGATGGTGGATCTCGACCGGCTCGCCGCGGCAGCAACGCTCAGTCGCGTGTTCTCCGTCGATCGTTTCAATCTGATCTCTTTCCACCAGAGCGATCACTCCGGTCGGCACGACATCTCGCTTCGCGTCTATATCGACGGCCTGTTGCAGGAGGCTGGGCTTGCCGTTCCGGCGGCCCGCGTGCTTCTCGTCTGCTATCCGCGCATCCTTGGCTGGGTCTTCAATCCCATTGCCGTCTATTACGCGTATGACGCATCCGATGCGCTGGTGGCGCTTGTCTATGAGGTGCGCAACACCTTCGGCGAACGGCACACCTATGTCTGTCCGATCTCGGACGGGCAGGTCAGTGCGGCCGGCATCCGGCAGGAATGCGACAAGATCTTTCATGTGTCGCCATTCATGCCGATGGCGATGCGCTACCGGTTCCGAATGATCCCGCCGGGCAAGGACATCCGCTGGCGCATCCTCGAAACGGATGCGGAGGGGCCTGTGCTTTCCGCGACTTTCTCCGGCCAGGCGAAGCCTTTGACCACCGGCACTCTTCTGCGTCTTGTCGGCCGGATCCCGCATCTCACCTTGAAGATCGTGGCCGGCATTCACTTGGAAGCAGCCAAGCTGTGGTGGAAAGGCGCACGGTATATCCCGAGGCCCGCACCGCCGGGACCGACGAGCGTTTGGACCGACGATCTGCGCCGCGAGGCGCCGGCTGCCCGCCGGCTTTCGCCACAACCCACCTCCCACCCCGAGACTTGCAGCCCGGCCGAATAAGGCTATTTTGTGTAAGTTCGATATTTGCCGAAAGGTTGTGCGATGCGTTCAGCTGAGACATGGCGCGATGAGAAATCGCCCGCGGAGCGATTGTCAAAGGACAATATTTCTCGCTTCATCAAAGGTTTGCCTGCAAAAGCTCAGATGGTACTTCGCGGTCTCGTCCATATGGAAGCGGGCTGCCTGCATCTGACACTTCCCGACAGCCGGACGTTCGTGATCAAGGGGCGGGCACCGGGGCCGGAAGCCGCCGTGACGCTGCACAACTGGAACCTGCCCCAGCGCGCCTTGGCGAACGGGACCATCGGCGTGGCGGAAAGCTACATGGATGGTGACTGGGAAAGCCCCGATGTCGGCGCCTTTCTCGAGCTCTTTCTCGTCAATGCGGAAATGGGTCGTCACTTTCCCAATGGTGCGCGCGGTGTGCTTCGCCTTGTCGAGAAACTGCGTCACTGGATGAACGCGAACACCAAAGCCGGTTCCAAACGGAACATCTCGGCCCATTACGACCTCGGCAACGCTTTCTACGAGCAATGGCTCGATCCGTCGATGACCTATTCTTCGGCGCTCTACGCGAATGGCGCCGAGGACCTGCAGTCGGCCCAGAGAGCGAAGTACAAGGCCCTCGCCGATGCCGCCGGCATCGGGCCCGACGATCATGTGCTCGAAATCGGCTGCGGCTGGGGCGGATTCGCCGAATATGCGGCGAGCGAAATCGGCTGCCGTGTCACCGGCCTCACAATCAGCCGCGAGCAGCTGGATTTCGCCCGCGCCCGCATGGAGAAGGCCGGATTGACCGACAAGGTCGATATCAAGTTTCAGGACTATCGCGACGAGACCGGCACCTATGACAAGGTCGTCTCGATCGAGATGTTCGAGGCTGTCGGGGAAAAATTCTGGCCCACCTATTTCTCGCAGGTGCGCCGCTGCCTGAAGCCGGGCGGTCGCGCCGGGCTGCAGATCATCACCATCAAGCCGGAATCCTACAGAGAATATCGTGCCAATCCGGATTTCATTCAGAAATACGTCTTTCCTGGCGGCATGCTGCCGACGCGCGAGCATCTGGTGTCGCTCGGCTCCAAGGTCGGGCTGACCATGGTCGGCGACCGCGGCTTCGGTCTCGACTATGCCCGTACGCTTGCCGAATGGCGGGAACGCTTCTGGTCGGTCTGGCCGAAAATCGAGCCGCTCGGCTTCGACATCCGCTTCAAGCGGCTCTGGGAATTCTACCTGTTCTATTGTGAGGCCGGTTTCCGGGCAAAGAACATCGATGTGCGACAGGTCGTCTATGAATGAGCCTTCGGACGGGCGGGGCACAACCGCCCGTCACGCGGACGCAAAGCTGCCGGTGCGCATTCTTCTTGCCTATGCCCTGCCCGCAGCACCGCTCGCAGCGCTTGGGCTCCCGCTCTACTCGCTCGTGCCGACCTACTACACCGAAACGCTGGGGGTGCCGATCGCCACGGCCGGATGGGTCATCCTGTTGATCCGGCTGTTCGACGCCGTCTCGGACCCGCTGGTCGGCTATGCCGCAGACCGCATGGACCCGGCCTTCGGCCGGCGCCGTCTCCTGTTTCTGTTGTCGCTCCCGGTCGCAGCGCTCGCCGCCATGATGCTCTACTGGCCGGCCGAAACGGCGGGTGCCGGATGGCTCGGGGTCTGGGGGTGCGTCGTCTCGCTCGGCTTCACCATGGCCATGGTGCCCTACTCCGCCTGGGGTGCGGAACTCGTCGGTGACTATCACGGGCGCACGCGCCTCTCCGCCTTTCGCGAGACCTTTACGCTGATGGGCACGCTGATCGCGATCATCCTGCCCTTTGCGATCGGTTTCGAGCAGAAAGGACTGTCCGGTCTCGCCGTTCTCGGCATCCTCGTCGGCATCGGCCTGCTCGTCCTCGGGGGCCTTACCGTTCGCATGGTGCCCGAACCTGCGAACCGCACGCAGACGCGACTGTCGCTGCCGGAAGCGTTGCGCTTTCTGGTGTCGAACAAGCCGTTCCTGCGCTTGGTGCTCGCCTACTTCCTCAACGGGCTTGCCAACGGCATTCCGGCCACGCTGTTTCTCTATTTCGTCTCCGCACGGCTCGGCCTGCCGGAGATGCGCGGGCCGCTGCTCTTTCTCTACTTTCTCTGCGCGATCGCCGGTATCCCGCTCGCCAGCGCCTGCGCCAGCCGCTTCGGCAAGCATCGCGCCTGGGCCGTTGCCATGCTCGTTGCCTGTGCCGTCTTCCTGCTGGCGCCGTTTCTCGCCCTCGGCAGTCTGTACGGTTTTGGCGCCATCTGCGTGGTCACCGGCATTCTCTTGGGGTTTGATCTCGCGCTCCCGCCGTCGATCCAGGCCGATGTCATCGATGCGGATACGGCCGTCTCCGGCGAACAGCGGGGCGGCTTCTATTTTGCGGCCTGGGGACTGGCGACGAAGTTGTCGCTCGCGATCGGTGCCGGCCTCGTCTTCCCTCTCCTGTCGGCAGCGGGGTTCGATCCCGCCAGGGGTGCCGGCAACACGCCGGGCGCCCTGTTCGCGCTGGCTGTCCTCTATGCCTGGGTGCCCGTGGTCCTCAAGCTCTGCGCTATCGCGCTGATGTGGACATTTCCGCTGGACGAGCGCATGCAACGTCAGCTACGCGAAGCCATCGACCCCAGCGCTTGAGAGATCATGACCCTTGACCCGCCCACCGGCCCGCGGCGCGCCCGCCGGCTTGCCTGGCTTTATCTCGCATTGGCGATCCTGATCGAGGTCGTCGGTCTCACCGTCATGAAGGCGGCCAGCGTCAATGGCGGCGTGGCCGGCTATATCGTCATGTATGTGGCGATCGCCTTCTCCTATGTCTGTCTGGCCAAAGCCGTCCGGACACTGCCGGTCGGCGTTGCCTATGCCATCTGGGAAGGATCGGGCATTGCGCTGATCACGCTGGTATCGGTTTTCTTCTTCCACCACGATCTGAGCCTACGGGAACTGATCGGCCTTGGCATGGCCGTTCTCGGCATCATTCTCGTCAATGCGGGCGAGGACCATGGAGCTGCAACGTCAGGAGCTGCCGATGAGCGTGCCTGAATTGCCCTTCCTCCTCGCCGTGCTGGCGGGTCTGTTCGACGTCGCGGCGAACCTGGCCTCCAGCAAGTCCGAAGGCTTCTCCCGCAAGGGCTGGGGCGTCCTGTCCATTCTGCTGGTGCTCATTGCGTTCGCCTTCCTGGCGCAAGCCGTCCGCGGCATGGACCTTGCCGTCGCCTATGGCATTCTCGGCGCGACGGGCATCTTCGGAACGGCGATCAGCGCACGACTGCTCTTCAAGCAGAAGCTGAAACCGATCGGCTGGGTCGGTCTTGCGCTGGTCTTCGGTGCCGTCGTCGTGCTTCACACGGCCTGAGGCTCTTCCGGCTTTCCGCGAGGCGCCCGCGCCTTGACGGAGGGACGCTTCTTCCAGCCCGTGGCGGCATTCACCAAAGGGAAATAGAGCCAATAGGGCAGGATATTGACGGCTTTCAGGACGTAGGTGAAGCGCTTCGGGAAGGTGATCTCGAAGCCCGAGCCCTGAAGACCCGCGACGATCGCGCCTGCCGCGTCTTCCGGCGAGACTAGAGCCGGCATGGGAAAGGCGTTTTCCTTCGTCGCCGGCGTATCGACGAAGCCGGGATTGACCACCTGGATGCGGATGCCCTGTTTGTCCAGATCGAACTTCAGGCTTTCGGCCATGTTGATGAGGGCCGCTTTCGTCGCACCATAGGCGCCGCTCGTCGGCAGGCCGCCATAGCCGGTGACGGAGGAAACGATCGCGATCTGTCCCTGGCTGCGGGCCTTCATGTGACGAATGGCAGGCAGCAGGCAGTTCACCACGCCGTTGAGATTGACCGAGAAGGTCTCCTGAAAATCCTCAAGGTGCAGATCCTCGCCATGGACCGGTTTGAAGACGCCCGCGTTCAGCGCCACCAGTGCCAGTGTTCCGTGATCATATTCGATCGAGGCGATCACCCGCTCCATGTCGGCGGGATCGGTGACGTCACCGTCGAGCACGATGATGCGGCCCGGACCGGTCGCCTCGCGCTGGAGGGACACCAGCTTGTCATGGCTGCGGGCGGTGACGACCACCCCAAAACCTTCGGCGACGAGCTTGAGCGCCAGAGCCCGCCCGATTCCCGAGCTTGCGCCGGTGACCCAGGCAAGACCATGTTCCGGACGTGCGACGAAAGACGACATGACAGTTCTCCCAAGTCTGTGCGGACAGCCTGTTTTCGTGATTGAACGATGAAATAGAGCAGGCGCCCGATCCGGAAAGGCGACCAGACTGCGGCGTTTCAGCCAATCAGATCGCTGAGGCGGCGTCCGAGAGACCCGCGTAATTTGACCGGTGCATCCGTGACCGCGAAGACGATGCAATGCTCGCCGCTTTCGGCGACCGGTCGATGGTCAAGGCTGTCGTCGGCCACCGAAATATCACCGCGGCCGAATCGGCCCCTGACATCGCTAAAGGCGCCGTGCAGCACCAGCGACAGCTCGAAACCTTCATGTGTGTGCTCGGGAATCGCCCGACCAGGCCGGATCCGGTAGAAAGAGACGTCGCAGCCATCAATCTTGCCGAGCGTATATTCCTTGAGGCCCGGAAGCTTCCAGCGCCACGGCACGTCGTCGCGGTCGAATCCTGCAAAATCCCGCAGTGCTCGCGGCCAGGCGTCCGTCTCGGCCTCCGTCTCGGCATGCCGCTGGGCGGTGTCCGCTGCATGCTGGAGAGGAGCACTGGACAGGATGGTTGCAATACGGTTCTCAGGATCGCTGATCGGCGCGGGATCGAGCGTCTCCATCAGATCGCCGGCCGCCGTCTCGAAGGCAGCGACCGTCTGGCGGTTTGACGGCTTCAGTTCCAGATGCGCCGCGACGAGGACGCGGGCGGGCTCCGGCAGAATGCCAGCCGCATAATGCGCCATCAACGTATCCACCGTATCGAATTCGCTTGTCGTCATCACACCCTATCCACCGTCCCCTCCCGAGGCCTCCCTCAGACGATAATGTTTTCTTACGATCCTGTCTCGCCCGTGGATCACCGAAAATTGCGCCGTCCGTTTGAAGACAGAATTTGCGCCCAAGACGTCTCCGGCAAAACCGTTTTTCTTGTAGCGGCCGGTTTGCAAAGGCAAAACGAACGGACAGTCACCCCGAACCCCGGTTCCCATCATCGCCGGCCTTGCCGCTGCCTGCTGCACGGCTATGTTGCGCTGAAGCCTGCCGATGTTCCCATTGCGATTCTCCGCCAAGAGGTCCCAGATATGCCCGCATTGAATTCCGTCCTCGACGCCATCGGCAATACGCCCCTCATCCGCCTGAAATCGGCGTCGGACGCCACCGGCTGCACGATTCTTGGAAAGGCCGAGTTCCTCAATCCCGGTCAGTCGGTGAAGGATCGCGCGGCCCTTTCGATCATCCGTGCGGCCGAACGTGCCGGCGCGCTGCGCCCGGGTGGCGTCATCGTCGAGGGAACGGCCGGCAATACGGGCATCGGCCTTGCGTTGGTGGCGCAGGCATTGGGCTATCGCACCGTCATCGTCATTCCGGAGACGCAGAGCCAGGAGAAGAAGGACGCGCTGAAGCTTTTAGGGGCCGAACTGGTCGAAGTCCCCGCCGTGCCCTACCGAAATCCCAACAATTACGTCAAACTCTCGGGACGGCTTGCCGAGCAGCTGGCCCGCACCGAGCCGAACGGCGCCATCTGGGCAAACCAGTTCGACAACACGGCGAACCGGGCAGCGCATGTCGAGACAACCGCGCCGGAAATCTGGCGCGATACCGACGGCAAGGTGGACGGTTTTATCTGCGCCGTCGGCTCCGGCGGCACGCTCGCCGGCGTGGCCGAGGGTCTGCGCGGTTTCAATCCGGACATCAAGATCGGCCTTGCCGATCCGGAAGGCGCCGCCCTGTTCAGCTACTATACCGAGGGCGCGTTCGCTTCTCCCGGCAGCTCGATCACGGAAGGCATCGGCCAGGGCCGCATCACGGCGAACCTCGAAGGCTTCACGCCCGATTATTCCTATCGCATTCCGGATGCCGAAGCGGTCCCCCTCGTGTTCGACCTGATCGAGAACGAAGGGCTCTGCCTCGGCGGATCCTCGGGCATCAACATCGCCGGCGCGATCCGGTTGGCGCGCGACCTCGGGCCGGGACACACGATCGTGACGATCCTCTGCGACTACGGCAACCGCTATCAATCCAAGCTTTTCAACCCGGATTTCCTGAAGTCGAAGGGATTGCCGGTTCCCGAGTTTCTGATCCGGCAGAGCAAGATCGACATTCCCTACGAGGCCGGCAATGCCTGACGCCATGACGCCACCCCAGGCGGGTCAGACCGTCGCGCTGTTTCGCGACGACTTCTATCTCTCGACCTGCGAAGGACGGGTGACCGATGTCCTCGAAGACGGCGGCATCGTGCTCGACCGCACCTGTTTCTATGCGACGTCCGGCGGTCAGCCGGGAGACAGCGGTTTCCTCGAGCGTGCCGACGGAAGTCGGATCGAGATCGCGACCACGCGGACGGGTGCGACCAAGGATATCATCGTGCATGTCCCCGCCGCCGATCAACCGAGGCCGGCGGCGGGCGAGGAGATCGTCGCACATATCGACTGGCCGCGGCGCTACAAGCTGATGCGGATGCATACGGCCTGCCATCTTCTCTCCGTCGTGTGCCCCTACCCCATCACGGGCGCGGCCGTGGGCGAGGACGAGAGCCGGGTCGATTTCGACATGAGCGAGACGATCGACAAGAACGACGTCTCCGAGAAGATGATGGCGCTGGTTCGGGAAAACCATCCGATAACGCTGCGATGGATTTCCGACGAGGAGCTTCTGGCCAACCCCGACATCGTCAAATCGAAGAACGTTCGTCCGCCTGTCGGTCTTGGCCGCGTGAGCCTGGTCTGCATCGGCGAGGATGCCGCCATTGACAGCCAGCCCTGCGGCGGCACGCATGTGTCGGAAACACAGGAGGTGGGCGAGATCCACATCGCCAAGATCGAGAAGAAGGGCAAGGAGAACCGGCGCTTCCGCATTCGCTTCGGCTCTCCCGAGCCGGTGGCCTGACGTCGCCCTGTTTCTGCCACCCACATTTTCAGCAACCGCGTCTTCAGCAACATCATTCCACCGTCAAAAGGGATCTGCCAGCATGCGTGAAGAGAAAAGCCCATTCGTCGTCGGCAGCGACTGGCTGCAGGAGCGCCTCGGCGATGCCAACCTGCGGATCATTGACGCCTCCTGGTATCTGCCGGCCCACGCGCGTGATCCGAAGGCCGAATATGCCGCCGGGCACATTCCGGGCGCCGTCTTCCTCGACCATGACGCGATCTCGGACGCAACCAGCGGACTGCCGCACACGCTTCCGAGCCCGGAGGCTTTTGCCGCTTTTGTCGGGGCGCTCGGTATTTCCGAGACGAACACGATCGTCGTCTATGACGGGCCCGGTTTCTTCTCCGCGCCTCGGGCCTGGTGGATGTTCCGCGTGATGGGCGCGCCTGACGTCTATGTGCTCGACGGCGGCCTCGATGGGTGGACGAGCGAGGGTCGGCCGGTGACGCCGGAGGCGACAGCCGTATCCCCGGCCGTCTTCACCCCGACCTTCGATGAGAGCGCCGTTACGTCGTTTCACCAGATGACGGAGATCGTCGGAGACGGCAGCCGCCAGATCGCGGATGCCCGCAGCCTTGGCCGCTTTAGCGGCGAGGAAGCCGAGCCCCGCGCCGGCATGCGCTCCGGCCATATGCCGGGGGCTCGCAGTCTGCCGGCCGGCAGCTTCGCCACGAACGGGCACTTCAAGTCTCTGCCCGCGTTGCAGAAACTCGTCGCGGATGCGGGGATCGACCTCGAAAAGCCGGTCGTCACCAGTTGCGGCTCCGGTATCACGGCAGCGATCATCACGCTGGCGCTGCAATCTCTTGGACATAGCGATAATACACTCTACGATGGTTCTTGGTCGGAATGGGGGAGTCGCGCGGATACCGCGATCGCAACCGGTAAGCTCTGAACGGCCAGCAAGCCTTGAGTGGGAAGAGTGGAACACGCATGGAATTGGTAGACGCAGTCGCAGGAAATGCCACGGAAACCAACACGCAGGCAGATGCCGGGGTCGTTCTCACGCCGGGGCAGCCGGTAACGATCCACATCACCGAACTGGAGATGAGGGCCGCGCCGAAGCAGAGCCTGCCCTTTCCGGTGAATATCCAGACGGCGCTGATGCGTGTCGCCGAGATCCCACCGGCCTATTACCGGTTCCTCTATCTGCAGGTCGGCCGCCGCTGGCACTGGGTCGATCGCCTTCGTCTCGACGACGAGGCTCTGACCGCTGTGCTTCACGACAAGCGAAACTGCGTGACCGTGCTTTACGTCAATGGCGCGCCGGCCGGTTTCTTCGAAGTGCTGCATGTGGATGAAGACACGGTCGAGCTGACGCATTTCGGTCTGTTCGAGCGCGCACTCGGCCTCGGTCTCGGCAAGTGGTTCCTGCTGCAGGCGCTCTACGGCTGTTGGAGCTATGGCCCGAAAGTGGTCAAGGTCCAGACGAACAACCTCGACCATCCCCGTGCCATCCAGCTTTACCAGCGATTCGGCTTCTCTCCGGTCGCCACCCGGGAAGATCAGCTCGTCCCGTTGAGCGAAGACGAACTGCTCTCGCTCGTCGCGAAACTTTAGGCGTCCGGAAACGGGTGTCGCCTGCGCATCCGTCTGGTCATGATCCCTGAACCATCAGGGAGACCATCATGACGAAGATCCGCTTTACCGCCATGCCGACGGCTGATGCAATGCATATCTGGAATGGCGGGGCAGACGCCTACGACCTTGCCCCGGAACGCTTCGTTTCGGACGGGGATGGCAACCCATGCCGGCATTGCCTTGAGGATATCGCACAGGGGGAACCAGCCATGCTCCTTGCCTACAGGGCATTTCCCACGCTGCAGGCCTATGCGGAGAGTGGGCCGATTTTCCTGCATGCAGCACCCTGCGCCCGCTACGCTGCGGAGGAAACACTGCCGCCGATTTTGAGCAGTCGGGATTACATCGTCAGGGGCTATGACGAAAACGATCGCATCGTCTACGGGTCAGGCGCGGTTACCCTGACCGAGGCAATTGCCGCCCGCGCATCGGATATGCTGGCGCGGCCGGACATCTCTTATGTGCATGTGCGCTCGTCGCGAAACAATTGCTATCACTGCCGCATCGACCGCGCGCCGTGATGGTTCAGACCTGGCGGGACACGGCACCGTCCGAGAAAAGCGACGGGCCGTTTTCGTCGATGATCTGGTGCGCTTTGCGCAGCGCCGCCGATGAGGCTTCGTCAGAAGACGAGAACATATCGGCCCGGATGAAGCTGCGCGACACGGTCTGTCCGCCCACAGTCTTTTCGATGACGCCGGAGAGCCGGTACTGACTGCCCTCCTTCATCGGCGTCGCCCGGATCAAGCAATCGCCATAGGTTTCGGTGGAGCCGGAGGCGGCTTCTGGAGCGGTTTCGGACGCGCTGCGGCCGAAGAGACGGGAGAAAAACGATGCCATGGAAAAGATTTAGCCTTGGTGAATGTCGTTGTCAAAGTGTCGGCGCATCGTCCAGCGTTTCGAAGCCGGAGACCTGCGTTCAGATCACGAGATTGGACAGGATATCGTTGTCGGTGATGTCCTGATATTTCAGGCCCGCTCCGTCGAAGGCCGCCATCAGCCTCGGAAAGTTTTCCGGCCGCTTGGTTTCGATGCCGATGAGGATCGAGCCGAAGTTGCGGGCTGACTTCTTCAGATATTCGAAGCGCGCGATGTCGTCCTCGTCTCCGAGAAGTCCGAGGAAATCCTTGAGCGCGCCGGGACGCTGGGCCATGCGGAGAATGAAGTATTTCTTCAGGCCCATATGCCGCATCGCCCGCTCCTTGACGTCGGGCAGCCGCTCGAAATCGAAATTGCCGCCGGATACCACAGCCACGATGGTCTTGCTGGCGAGCTGGACCGGGTCCAGTTCGGCAAGCGCGGTGATCGCGAGCGCCCCCGCAGGCTCCAGCACGACGCCCTCGAGGTTCAGCATCTCGGTGATGGTCACGCAGATCGCGTTTTCCGGCAACAGAAGCGTCTGGCGTGCGGAAAAGTGCTTGAGCCGCTCGAAATTCAGGTCGCCGATCCGGCCGACGGCGGCGCCATCGACAAAATTGTCGACCTGCTCCAGCGTCACCACCGCCCCCGTCTCCAGGCTGCGCTTGAGGCTCGGCGCGCCTTCCGGTTCGCAGAAGACGAAGCCATTCGGATCGACGCTGCCGTCGAGATAGCCCGTCATGCCGGCGGAGAGGCCGCCGCCGCCGACTGGCATGATCACCAGGTCGGGAACCACGCCCTCCGGCAATTGCGCAGCGATTTCCGCGGCAACGGTCGCCTGCCCTTCGACGATATCGGCATGGTCGAACGGCGGCACCAACATGCCGCCTGTCGCCTCCACATGCTCACGCGCGGCCCTGTAGCACTGGTCGAAGATGTCGCCGATCAGCTTGATGGTGATGAAAGGGCCGCCGAACATCCGCGTCTTGTCAATTTTCTGCTGCGGCGTCGTGACCGGCATGAAGACGATGCCTTCGACGCCGAAGTGGCGGCAGACGAAGGCGAAGCCTTGCGCATGATTGCCGGCGGAAGCGCAAACGAAGATCCGGTCGCGCGCACCGGTGGCGATCGCTTTCCGGAAGAAGTTGAAGGCGCCGCGGATCTTGTAGGAGCGCACTGGCGAGAGATCTTCCCGCTTGAGGTAGATCTTCGCGCCATATCGCGCGCTGAGGTGGTCGTTGAGCTGCAACGGCGTCTCGGGGAAAAGCTCGCGCAAGGCCAGCGCTGCCGCGTCCACATCCTGCCTGAAGCTCATCGCCCTGTCCCTCTTGTTCCCGGTCAATCGCGGCGGCAGCGCAGTCCATGACGCCGCCCATATGCCGGATGCTATGCCACAGACCGGGCGAGGATGCCATGCGAGGCCGACGACACAGCGTCAGGCTTGACTCATCTCGGCAAATTGCGAAACTTCGTGCGGGATGAGGCGGTTATGCCGGACACTGCCGGGGAGCGGCACTGTCGAAGCTTGGGAGGACGGGGAGAGATGCGGTCGATTTCGAAAACGGCGCGGGCGTTTTGCGTGGCGGCGGCGGTCATGGGTGTTGGTTGCGGGTCTGCGCTGGCCGGACCGCTCGCGGATGCCGCCTCGCGTGCCGAGCAAATGGCCACCGCCGGCGATGCTGCAGGGGCACGCACCGCCATCCGCGATGCCATGAGCGATTTTCTGGCCGGCTTGCCGTTCGCCGTGGGCACGGCGACCTTCGTTACGGGCGATCCCTCCGGCTTCGGCATGTTCGAGCCTCGACCCAACAGCGTCTTCAAGCCAGGTGAGAAGATCGTCGCCTATATCGAGCCGTTGGGACTGACCTGGAAGCCGGCGTCCACGCCGGATCGTTTGGAGACGCGGTTCTCGGTGGACTTCGATCTTCTGGACGACAAGGGCGCCGTTCTCGGCAGCCAGAAGGCGTTCGGTAATTTTACCTTTACCGGCGTCAGCAAGAATTCGGAAATCTTCGCGACGCTGACGCTCGATGTCAGCGAGGCGCCGGTCGGCGCTTATGTGTTGCGCTACCATCTGAACGACACCAATTCCGGCAAGACTGCTTCGGTCGACCTCCCCTTTTCCATCGCGGCGGCGCCATGACGGCACGTGAAGCCCTGCCGCGGGCGGAGGCCTCGCCGCTTCTGGTCGGGTTCGATGCCGACGACACGCTCTGGCAGAACGAGCAGTTCTATCGCCTGACGGAGGAAGCTTTCGCGGCGCTGCTTGCCGATCACTGCGACGCGGCCGATCTGTCCGCGCGTCTGCTGGCGGCCGAGCGCCGCAATCTCGCGCTCTATGGTTTCGGCATCAAGGGCTTTACGCTGTCGATGATCGAAACGGCGCTGGAACTGACCGATGGCACGCTTCCGGGTCATGTCGTCGGGCGCATTCTGGAGATCGGGCGGGAGATGTTGCGCCACCCGGTCGATCTGCTGCCGGCGGCACGCGAGACCCTGGAGGCCCTGGCCGGCCGATACAGGCTGGTGCTGATCACGAAAGGCGATCTGTTCGACCAGGAACGCAAGCTTGCCGCCTCCGGTCTCGGGCCGTTCTTCGACGGCATCGAGATCGTCAGCGACAAGACAGACGCCACATATCGCGGCATCTTCGCCCGGCATGGCGTGGATGCGCGCCGCTGCGTCATGATCGGAAACTCGCTGAAGTCCGACATCCTTCCGGTGCTTGCCTGTGGCGGCAGCGCCATCTTCATCCCGCACGACCTGACATGGGTGCACGAGCACGCAGAGGCGCCGGTCGATGAACCGCGCTTCTTTCAAGTGGCGGATCTCTCCGCCGTGCAAGATATCCTCGCGGCGATCGACCGAAAAGTCTAGGTGCGCCGGCTGGCCGCAATGGAATCGAGCATGGCCCGCACATCGGCTTCCGCCGCCGCGAGCACCGCTTCCTCGCGGGCGCGGATGACAAGCTCCGTCGAAAAGGACGTGCCGTCGAATTTTGGATAGGAGCCGATGCTGGTGTCCGGATGCGCCTTCTGGACCTCACCCAAAGGCCCGCCGATATCGCCCTCGCCGAAGGGCGACGGCACGGAGCGCGACAGGACGGTAGCGCCCGTCTTCAACGTCGGCAGCACGGCTTCGAGCATCGCCTGAAAAACCTGGGGAACGCCGGCCATGACATAGACATTGCCGATGATGAACCCCGGCGCCGTGGAGACGGCATTCGGAATGTGCGTCGAGCCGTTCGGCATGCGCGCCATGCGGCGGCGCGCCTCGGTGAACTCCAGGTTTCGACGGGCATACATGTCCCCCAGCAAGGTCATGGCTTCGGGATCGTGAATGCATTCGACGCCGAAGGCGCGGGACACCGCATCGGCGGTGATATCGTCATGGGTCGGGCCGATGCCGCCCGAGGTGAAGACATAGTCGTAATGTCCGCGAAGACCGTTCAGTGCAGCGACGATCGCCTCCTCGTCGTCGGCAACGATTCGCACCTCCTTCAGGTCGATGCCCGAGATGGTCAGAAGATCGGCAAGATGCCCGATATTCTTGTCCTTCGTCCGGCCGGAAAGAAGTTCATCACCGATGGCCAGCATGGCGGCCGTTACGATCGTTTCCGTAGTCATCCTGCATTCCCTCATTCAAATTCGTGCGTTCTTGGGGTCCATCGTTCATCTTGAGACAGCCATTGTCAAATATTAGCGAACAGTCTGTTATCCCCAGCGTTTCTGACAGCGTCCGTGGGACGTGCTACAGCGGCGCTACGGCATTTACGCCCATCCTTTAGGAGATGACGATGGCAAAAGTTCTGGTTCTCTACTACTCGGCCTACGGTCACATCGAAGCCATGGCCTATGCGGTCGCGGAAGGTGCGAAGGCAGAAGGCGCCGACGTCGTCGTGAAGCGTGTACCGGAACTCGTCCCGGACGATGTCGCCAAGGCGTCGCACTACAAGATGGATCAGGCCGCACCGATTGCAACGGCGGCGGAACTGGCCGATTACGACGCGATCATCTTCGGCTGCGGCACGCGATATGGCGGCTTTGCCTCGCAGATGCGCAACTTCATCGACCAGACCGGCGGCCTGTGGTTCTCCGGCGCGCTCGTCGGCAAGGTCGGATCGGCCTTCACGTCTTCGGCCACCCAGCATGGCGGCCAGGAATCGACGCTTCTCTCCTTCATTCCGACGCTGCTGCATCACGGTATGGTCGTCGTCGGCCTGCCCTACGCCTTCCAGGGCCAGATGGGCCTTGAGGAGATCAAGGGCGGCACGCCTTATGGCGCCTCCACGATCACCGGTGGTGACGGCTCGCGCATGCCCTCCGAAATCGAACTCGAAGGCGCACGCTATCAGGGCGCACATGTCGCCAAGATTGCGGCCAAGCTGTCGGCCTGATCCGAGCAGTCGCCTCGATACCTTGCAAGGGCCGTCCGCACAGTGCTGCGGGCGGCCTTTTCCGTATGGGAGCACCGCTCGCCTCTCAGGGCCGATTGCAGACGGTTATGGCTTCGGCGACCCTGGTCTTCGCCGACTGTTTTTCATCGGACTTGCGCGACTCGGCGGGATACCCGAGTGATGCCGCATCCGCAGACCGTTGAGGATCGTCATGACAGCCACCTCGCCACTCGAAAACCCGCGTCCGCTCGTCTTTCTCGCGGCATTTGCGGCGGGCGGGCTCCTGACGCTGATGGTGCATTTCAACGGCGAACTTGCCCGCTATGGCAATCCGCTCTTCTCATCCTGGACGGCCCATGGCACGGGCACGATCGCCGCGATCGTCTTTCTCGGCCTTCTTTACCGGCGCGGTCGCGTCAAGACGGAGGGCCGCCCGCCCGCGCCGCTCTGGGCCTATCTCGGCGGCCTCTCCGGTGCCGCGACGGTGATGCTGTCATCGACCGCCGTCAACTCGCCGCTCGCCCTTGCAGGCACCCTGTCGCTCGGCCTGTCCGGACAGGCGATCTTCAGCCTTGCAGCGGATCATTGGGGGCTCTTCGGCCTGCCGAAGCGGCGGCTGACGGCCCGCAACCTTGTGGCTCTCGCTCTGATTCTTGCCGGAAGCGCGCTCATCATCCTGGAAGGGCGGAATCCGGCATGATCGTCGCGGTCCTTCTTGCCTGTTCGGCCGGCATCCTCATCGGCATCAGCCGCCAGATCAACGGGCGCCTCAGCCTCTCGACGTCGCCTCTCATCGCATCCTTCTGGAACCACGTCGTCGGCTTCGCCTTCCTGACGGCTCTCGGCCTCGCGCTCGGGGATCTGCTACCGGAGGGTGTGGGAAAGGTGCCGTGGTACGACTATCTCGGTGGGCCGATCGGCGTCGTCTTCGTTGCCGCGGGCAGCTGGGTGATCGCGCGGATCGGCGCGGTCAACACCGCCCTGATGATGATCGGCGGTCAGATGGTCTCCAGCGTCCTTCTCGACCTCGCTCTCTCGGTGCCGACCGCCCTTCTCCCAACGGGACTGGGTGTCGCCCTCGTCCTTGCCGGGATCGCACTGTCCCAGGGCAAGCGGCGATCCTGACGCGCGCACCCGTTACCTGCCGGCAAGGCTTTTCGAGAAGCCGGTGGTAAAGGTCACGCCACCCTCTTCGCCGACGGCCTCTCCGAGAGCGACCTCCATGCGTGTCTCCGTCACCCGGACGACCGCAAAGCCACCCTTGAAGGCAGCCTTCGGCTTGAAGACGTCGATACCGCCGACCTTGTAGGCCATCGGCGTATCGTGCTCGTGGCCATGGAAGATGCCGATGACGTTGTAGCCCTTGAGAATATCGAGAAGTGCCGCCCGCTCGGCGTCGCTCCACCAATGCGGCTCGCCGGTTCCCTGATCGTCGAACGTCTCGTGGCCGGCATCCCAGCGCTCGATCGAGAACGCGTCCCAGCCGTAATGCTGAAACAGTACGACGGGACGCCCGTCGGCCGCGGAGGTCGCAAGGTCTTTCTTCAGCCAGTCGAGCCCGCTGACGGCACCCTTCCGATCATCGCCGCCGAAGCGCTGAAGCTGCACGAGGTGAAGCCGTCCCCAGTTCCAGGCGTAATTGTCCGAATCGACGTCGTAATTGTCGGCGGGAAGCGATGGCGTGAAAAAGACGCTCGGACGGTGATTAACCTCGACATAGTCGCGGAGTTCCCGTCGGTACCAGTCGGGATGGCTCGGTGGACCATCCTGGTCGAGATCGTGATTGCCGAGGCCGACATAGACCGGCATGTGCATGTGCTGGGAGTCCGTTCCCTGGGCATAGCGCTGACTGAACTGGCGCAGTTGCCACCCTTCGCCCGGCATGGCCACCTGCCCGCCGCCATCATCGGTGATATCGCCGCCCAGGACGAGACCGGCGGGCGGGCCGACCATCCGGCCGGCGCTGGTCAGCCCGCTCGGTGCGCCGGCGATCATGTTTGGCCAGAGCTGGGCCGGAAGGCCGTTCAGGGCACGGATGTGCCGCAGAAGCGCCGCATCCGTCTTGCCTTCCGCCTGGCAATCCGGCGAGAGGCCTTCCGCCATGCGGCAGGCATGGACGTCCGTGGCAAAGAGGAAGGTCACATCCGTCTCCACCTGCTGCGCCTGTGCGGGAGGCACGACGAGCAGCATCACCAACGACGCGAGCGTCGCCGCGTCGACCGGGCGGCGATTCCTGCCGGGCTGCTCCATCATCGTCTCCCATCGAACCTTTGCGAATTCGGTTCATCTCCGTGCTAGCATGATCGTTGCAGGCCGCAAGAGCCAGCGTTCCGCCATCCGGCCGGCGCGAGCGGTCTGCCGCTTCCGGAACGAACGCCGCCTGTCGTCCGTTACCCCGCAGGCGGAGACCGCCACAACGGACAGAGAGGGAGACAAGCATGGTCAAGGTCGTTTACGAGATCGTCGAGCACGATGGCGGGTGGGCCTATAAGGTCGGC
This sequence comes from Rhizobium sp. PP-F2F-G48, assembly GCF_004342335.1. Classification (NCBI taxonomy): domain Bacteria; kingdom Pseudomonadati; phylum Pseudomonadota; class Alphaproteobacteria; order Hyphomicrobiales; family Rhizobiaceae; genus Rhizobium; species Rhizobium sp. PP-F2F-G48. The sequence goes on from NZ_SLVH01000002.1 coordinate 45,894, forward strand.
GACGTCTTCTCGGAGAGTTTTCCGACCCATGAGCACGCCTTGCACGCGGCCAAGGCCGCAGCGGCAGAGCAGCAGGTTGGCGGATCGGATGAAGAAATCAGCTTCCAGGACGCCTCCGGCCAGTGGCACGAAGAACATGCCAGCGGCGGAGATCGCCCGGAAGCCGTTGTCGAAGATAAGGGCTGAACGTCGAAAATTTATGGTGCCTCTCTCCTGTTAAGGAGAGAGGCTTAAGGTTTAGGTGATGAAACCGCCGATGTGCGGATCGGCACAGTCTCTATCTCGCGTAAGGCACGGCTTTGCAACGTGAAGCTGTTGTTAAGCTTTACGGGAAGGGTTAACCGGTCGCCGTTGCGGCTTGACGAAATCTTCTTGGTATCGGAAAGACTGTAGCCACTGCGGACGTGGCGAAACTGGTAGACGCAAGAGACTTAAAATCTCTCGAGGAGACTCGTACGGGTTCGACCCCCGTCGTCCGCACCAGACACGACGCGCACCCCTTGTCTTGCGCGGCTTGAAAATGGTCGGGCTTTGTCGCAAAACCGCTCCTCCGTCAGACACGACATCTGCAAAGATATGCTTGGAGCCCGCCATGTCCCTTCCCGAAAAAGCCTTTCCCGTCTCCTGGGATCAGTTTCACCGCGATGCGCGTGCGCTTGCCTGGCGTCTGGCGGATCAGGGAATGGAGTGGAAAGCGATCGTCTGCATCACCCGCGGCGGTCTCGTTCCCGCTGCGATCATCTCGCGGGAATTGAACATCCGCATGATCGAGACGGTCTGCGTCGCGTCCTATCACGATTATGACTCGCAGGGGCAGATGCAGGTGATCAAGTCCATTTCGGAGGAGATCCGCGCGGACGGCGGCGAGCGCGTCCTCATCGTCGACGACCTGACCGATACCGGCAAGACCGCTGCCATCGTGCGGGCCATGCTGCCGAAAGCGCATTTTGCCGCGGTCTACGCAAAGCCGAAAGGGCGTCCGCAGGTCGATACCTTCGTGACCGAAGTCAGCCAGGATACGTGGATCTATTTTCCCTGGGACATGGGTTTCTCCTATCAGGAGCCGATCGCCAAGGGATCGCGCGGATAGGCTTTGCGACAGGGACGGGTGGCAACAGGGCGTGACCCGTCCGGTCCCCCCCCCCCCGGAAGACTGCACCGTCATGTCCGAGACATCCGACATGACAGAAGATTGCGTGCGATCCCGGATCTCCCCAAGTTTTTGTCCACAAGTTTTAACGGAACGAACAGCCGTTTCGATAAGTGCGAACTGCAAGTGACTGATTTCTTTACGTCCCGAATTTTCTTCGGGTTTCCACAAGATATAGTCGCCAGTGGAGGATGAGACGCAAGTCCTTGACGACGGCATCGGACTCGCGGTTAATCATTTTCGAAGCTGGCATGACGCCAGACGACGGCCCCGGCGGCGGCTTGCCCCGTCCTGCGCCATCATTCCAAATCTGCTGGAGATCCTGCCTTGCGGCGGGAACGCGTGTTGAAAATGACGCATCGAAAAAATATCACGCTCGCAGCACCAATGATCAAATTGATCAAAATCCCTACATCTTGTAGGTAGACGATAAAAGAACACTATATAAAGGACGCCATGATGGGTGTCCGCAGAAACGGATCACCGGCTGGCGATGTCGCTTCCCGGAGGGATATTTGCGTGCCTGAGAAGCGCATGCCTCGGACAGAATAAGGATTGGGACAGATGCAGATCGAACGTCGCTTTACCAAGGCCGGCCAATCGGCCTACGCAGACATCGCGTTCCGCAAGGCGGTGAGCGAAATTAAGAACCCGGATGGCTCTATCGTCTTCCGGCTTGCCGATATCGATGTGCCTGCCCAGTTCAGCCAGGTGGCCGCCGACATTCTGGCTCAGAAATATTTCCGCAAGGCCGGCGTGCCCGCGCGCCTGAAAAAGGTCGAGGAAAACGCCGTTCCGTCATGGCTGTGGCGCTCCGTTGCCGACGAGGCCGCGTTGAAGGACCTTCCGAAGGACGAGCATTACGGTTCCGAAACCGATGCGCGCCAGGTCTTCGATCGCCTTGCCGGCACCTGGACCTATTGGGGCTGGAAGGGCAACTACTTCGCCTCCGAAGACGATGCCCTCGCCTTCCGCGACGAGCTCGCCTACATGCTGGCGACGCAGCGCGTGGCGCCGAACTCGCCGCAATGGTTCAACACCGGCCTGCATTGGGCCTATGGAATCGACGGTCCCGGCCAGGGCCATTTCTATGTCGATCCCTTCACCGGCAAGCTGGTCAAGTCGAAGTCGTCCTACGAACACCCGCAGCCGCATGCCTGCTTCATCCAGTCGGTCGGTGACGATCTCGTCAACGAAGGCGGGATCATGGACCTGTGGGTGCGCGAAGCGCGCCTCTTCAAGTATGGTTCCGGCACGGGCTCGAACTTCTCCTACCTGCGCGGCGAAGGCGAAAAACTCTCGGGCGGCGGCAAGTCCTCCGGCCTGATGAGCTTTCTGAAGATCGGCGACCGCGCCGCCGGCGCGATCAAGTCGGGCGGCACGACGCGCCGCGCCGCCAAGATGGTGGTCGTCGATATCGACCATCCCGATATCGAGGATTACATCAACTGGAAGGTGAAGGAAGAGCAGAAGGTCGCCGCCCTCGTCACCGGCTCGAAAATCGTCGCCCAGCACCTCAAGGCCATCATGAAGGCCTGCGTGAACTGCGACGGTCCGGATGGCGCCTGCTACGACCCGAACGAGAACCCGGCCCTGAAGCGCGAGATCAAGGCTGCCAAGAAGGACCAGGTTTCGGAAAACTACATCCAGCGCGTCATCCAGTTCGCCCGCCAGGGCTACAAGGATATCGACTTCAAGACCTATGACACGGACTGGGATTCGGAAGCCTATCTCACGGTCTCCGGCCAGAATTCCAACAACTCCGTCTCGCTGCGCGACGACTTCCTGCGCGCCGTCGAGGCCGACGGCGACTGGAACCTGACCGCCCGCAAGGACGGCCGCGTCATGAAGACGCTGAAGGCGCGCGATCTGTGGGAAAGCATTTCCTACGCCGCCTGGGCATCGGCCGATCCGGGCCTGCACTTCAACACGACCATGAACGACTGGCACACCTGCCCGGCCGCCGGCTCCATCCGCGCGTCCAACCCGTGCTCGGAATACATGTTCCTCGACGACACCGCCTGCAACCTGGCGTCGCTGAACCTTCTGCAGTTCAAGGACCAGACCACGAAGAACATCGACATCGCCGATTACGAACACGCCGTCCGGCTCTGGACGATCGTGCTCGAAATCTCGGTGATGATGGCGCAGTTCCCGTCGAAGGAAATCGCCGAGCGCTCCTACGAATACCGCACGCTCGGGCTCGGCTATGCCAATATCGGCGGTCTGCTGATGTCATCCGGCATTCCCTATGACAGCAAGGAAGGCCGTGCGATCGCCGGTGCCCTGACAGCCGTCATGACGGGCGTTTCCTATGCGACCTCGGCCGAAATCGCCGCCAAGCTTGGCCCCTTCCCCGGCTTCAAGCCGAACCGCGACAACATGCTGCGCGTCATTCGCAACCATGCCCGCGCTGCCCGCGGCGAAGCGAACGGCTATGAAGGCCTGTCGGTTGCTCCCGTGCCGCTGGTCCATGCCGAATGCCCGGACCAGACGCTGGTCACGCATGCCGTCGCCGCCTGGGAAAAGGCCCTGTCGCTCGGCGAACAGCATGGCTATCGCAATGCCCAGGTGTCCGTCATCGCGCCGACAGGCACGATCGGTCTCGTCATGGATTGCGACACCACCGGCATCGAGCCCGATTTCGCTCTCGTGAAGTTCAAGAAGCTCGCCGGCGGCGGCTACTTCAAGATCATCAACCGCGCCGTTCCCGAAGCCCTGCGCACGCTCGGCTATTCGGAAAGCCAGATCGCCGAGATCGAGGCCTATGCCGTCGGTCACGGCAACATCAACCAGGCGCCTGCCGTCAACCCGGGCTCGCTGCGGGCCAAGGGCTTCACCGACGACAAGATCGAGGCCATCAACGGCGCCACCAAGGCTGCCTTCGACATCAAGTTCGTCTTCAACCAGTGGACGCTCGGCGTCGACTTCCTGAAGGACACGCTGAAGGTCAGCGACGAGCAGCTCGCCGACATGAGCTTCAACCTGCTGGAGCATATCGGATTCTCCCGCAAGGAAATCGAAGCGGCCAACGTGCATGTCTGCGGTGCGATGACGCTGGAAGGCGCCCCCTTCCTGAAGGCCGAGCACCTGCCGGTGTTCGACTGCGCCAATCCCTGCGGCAAGATCGGCAAGCGCTATCTCTCGGTCGATAGCCATATCCGCATGATGGCAGCCGCTCAGCCATTCATCTCCGGCGCAATCTCCAAGACGATCAACATGCCGAACGAGGCGACCGTCGAGGACTGCAAGAACGCCTATATGCTCTCCTGGAAGCTCGCGCTGAAGGCAAACGCCCTCTACCGCGACGGCTCCAAGCTCTCGCAGCCGCTGAACGCCTCGCTGATCGAGGACGAAGAGGACGAGGATGCTCTGGAGACGCTGATCCAGCAGCCGGCAGCCGCACAAGCGGTTTCGGTCACGGAGAAGATCATCGAGCGTGTGATCGAGCGGATCACCCGCGAGCGCGAAAAGCTGCCGAACCGCCGCCAGGGCTATACCCAGAAGGCGATCGTCGGCGGACACAAGGTCTATCTGCGCACCGGCGAATTCGGTGACGGCCGGATCGGCGAGATCTTCATCGACATGCACAAGGAAGGCGCCGCCTTCCGCGCGATGATGAACAATTTCGCCATCGCCATCTCGCTCGGCCTGCAGTACGGCGTGCCGCTCGAGGAATATGTCGAGGCCTTTACCTTCACGAAGTTCGAACCCGCCGGCATGGTGCAGGGCAACGACGCGATCAAGAATGCCACGTCGATCCTCGACTACGTGTTCCGTGAACTCGCCGTCTCCTATCTCGGCCGCCACGACCTGGCCCATGTCGATACGTCCGACTTCGGCAATACGGCACTCGGCAAGGGCATTCAGGAAGGCAAGACCAACCTGCTTTCCACAGGCTGGACCCGCGGCCACAAGCCGACCCTCGTCTCCGGCACGACGACCGGCTCCGGCATCGATCGCGCGTCCGGCGAGCCGAAGGGATCGGCGACGTCGGCCCCTGCCCGCGGCACCTCCCCGAGCGGCACCGTCACCCCGTTTGCGGGCTCCGCCGCCCGCAAGCTGGAACCGGCAACGTCGATCTCGATCTCCGAAGTCGTCGCTTTCAAGCGCGACTACGAGGAACGGGCCGTCGAAGTCATCGAAGATGTCACCACCGAAATCGCGGAACCACCCCGCGACGTCACGGCCCTCTTCTCCGACAAGGCCGCAGCCGAAGCCGCTGCCGCGAAATCCGACGCCAAGAAGCTGGAAACCGAACGCCGCATGCGCTCGATCGCCCAGGGCTACACGGGCAACATGTGCTCGGAATGCCAGAACTTCACGATGGTCCGGAACGGCACCTGCGAAAAGTGCGACACCTGCGGCGCCACCAGCGGCTGCAGCTGATCGGAAAGGGAATGACCTGAACAGGCATTCCTGCCAAACCTTAAAAACAACAAGCCCGTCGATTTTATCGGCGGGCTTTTCGTTGTGTCCGCTTCGCTTGGGAACCGGTCATTCCCCCCGGACGTTGCGGTTAAAATGGAGCGGATCATGACCGAGACCCATCCTCGCACGCCGGACGGTCGGTACTTTGTCGTTCGCGGGCGTCTGTGGCGGACGAGTAATCCGGGTCTGCCGGAAGACGAGCGTGTGCGTTTGGTTTCCGAACTGATGTCGGCCCGGCGCGCCGTTCGCGAGGCGCGCGGAAATCCTGATCGTATGGCGCTCGCTCGGGTGCAAGTCGATGCGGCCAAGATCGCGCTTGGGGAACGCGGGCCAGCCTGGTGGACGGATGGGGCTCCCGACTACAATCGCCGCCTTGCCAAGAATACGCCCTATGCGGCGTGGCACGCTGCTCTCATGGCGGAAGCCTGATCAGCGACGGCGTTGCAACCGTGGCTATCCCACCCTGTCCCGATCAGACCATCTCCGCTTTGCAGGAAACGCCCTACCCTAAAATTGGGATGGAATCGGCGTCAAATTTACGAGTTCTTAGCCGACGCAGCGCATGGATGCTGATGAGCATGGTAAGCGTCGGATCACTTACGCGCATGCGCGACCTGGAGGGTCTCATGCCAAGTTTGACGATTTCGCGCCTGCTCGCCGTTTTCGGTGTGGTCGTCACCGGCGGCCTTGTCGCATCCATCGGTCTCCAGACCATGGCCTTGCAGACGCTGAAGGTCGGGGGCCCGGTCTATGCCGAGATCGCCAACGGAAAGGATGTCATCGCCGATATCCTGCCGCCGCCGCTCTATACGCTGGAAGCGTATATGCTGGCGAACGAGACGATGGCGCATCCGGACCGTGCGAAGGCCAATCTCGAGAAGATGCGGACGCTCCGGCGCGACTTCGACGGGCGCAAGGCCTTCTGGGCTTCAGCCGATCTCAATCCGGCGCTTTCTGCGGGGCTGGCCGACCAGGTCATTGCGAGCGGCGAGGCCTTCTGGGCCGTTGCGACGGCCTTCGAGGAGGCAAAGGCCAAGGGCGAGGCCGCCGACCTGCAGCCCGTCATGGACGCCTTCTATCGGCACGATGCGAAGGTTCGGGATTTCGCGTCTCTGGCCAGTGCGACGCTTGAGGCGTCGGTCGCGGATGCGGACTTCACCGGCACGGAATACACGATGATCGGCGCGTTCAGCAGCGGTGCGTCCGTCCTGCTGTTTCTGGCAGGGCTCTGGTTCGTCCGCCGTCGGGCGATCAAGCCGCTCGTCGAGATCGGCAATGCGATGAACGTCCTGTCGGCGGGCAATTATGCAGCGGAGATTCCCTTCGCCACGCGTACGGATGAGATCGGCGCGATGTCCCGCGCCCTCACCGTATTTCAGGCCGGTGCGCGGGAACGCCAGCAGATGCGCGAGATGGCGGAACGCGACCGCTCCTTGTCCGACGCCCAGCGTGTCGAGCAGCAGCGCAACCGCGAGCGCGAAGCCGACGAACTGCGCATGGTCGTGGAAACGCTCGGCGCCGGGCTCGGGCGCCTCGCGGAATGCAATATCCGCAAGCCGCTCGAACATCCCTTTGCCGAACGGTTCGAGCCGCTACGGCTCGATTTCAACCAGTCGCTGGCGACCTTCCAGCTGACCCTGGAGCAGGTTCTCGGCAAGACGTCCGACCTGTCGGGCAATGCGAGCGAGATGCACCAGGCCGCAGACGAACTCTCCAAGCGCACCGAGCAGCAGGCCGCGGCCCTCGAGCAGACATCGGCCGCCCTCGAAGAGGTGACCGCCACCGTCAAATCCTCAGCCGACCGAGCTGCGGAAACGCGCAGCCTCGTCGGTGCGGCCAACCGCAGTGCGACATCGTCCGGCCAGGTGGTGCGCGACGCGGTCGAGGCCATGCGGCGGATCGATACCTCGTCGCAGCAGATCGGCCAGATCATTCACGTGATCGACGAGATCGCCTTCCAGACGAACCTGCTTGCGCTCAATGCCGGGGTCGAGGCAGCGCGTGCAGGAGAGGCCGGGCGGGGCTTTGCCGTCGTGGCGCAGGAGGTTCGCGAACTCGCCCAGCGCTCCGCTGCCGCGGCCAAGGATATCAACGCGCTGATACGCACATCTTCGAGCGACGTCTCGGATGGCGTCCGTCTCGTCGATCAGGCCGGCCGCACGCTCGCGGAAATCGCGCAGTACGTGAGCGATATCGACGCCAAGGTGGAGGCGATCACGACGGCGTCGAAGGAGCAATCCGTCGGGCTTCTGGAGATCAGCACGGCCGTCAATGCGATCGACCAGATGACGCAGAAGAACGCGGCAATGGTGGAGGAAACCACGGCCATCAGCAGCAGCCTCGCCTCCGACGCCACCGCGCTGTCGGCCATCGTCAATCGCTTCCAGCTCAATCCCGGCCAATCCGATGCGACGTCCGTACCGGTCGCACGGCACCGGGCCGCATAGGCCCGACCAATGCGCCCCTGCGTCATCGTCAGCGCCCGAAGCGGCGGGCGCCGACGACGCAGAGGATGACGCAGACGGTGATGCCGAGCATGCCCGTCGTGACCGGCTCGTGCAGGACCGTTGCCGCGAGCGCCAGCGCGAAGAAGGGCTGGAGCAATTGCAGCTGTCCGACGGCGGCGATGCCGCCTTGCGAGAGGCCGCGATACCAGAAGATGAAGCCGATGAGCATGCTGAAGAGCGAGACATAGGCCAGGCCGAAAAGTGCGGGCGGCTCGATGTCGGCAAAGCTGGCCGGCATGGTGAAAAGGGCGATACCGAGCATCGGCGGCAGCGAGAGCACCAGGGCCCAGGAAATCACCTGCCATCCGCCGAGGGTTCGCGACAGCTTCCCGCCCTCGGCATAACCGAGACCGCAGACGACGATCGCCAGCAGCATCAGCAGATCGCCCAAGGGTGATGCGCGGAGGCCCTGCGCGAGAGCGTAACCGGCCACAAGCGCGCTTCCGAGCAGAGAGAAGATCCAGAAAGCCGGTTTCGGCCGCTCGCCGCCGCGGACGACGCCGAAGAAGGCCGTCGCCAGCGGCAGGAGCCCGATGAAGACGATCGAATGGGCCGAGGTGACGTGCTGGAGCGCGAACGCCGTCAGCAGCGGAAAGCCGACGACGACACCGAGTGCGACGATCGACAGGGAGACCGTCTCACGCGGGGTGGGCCATTTCTGGCGCAGCAGCAACAGAAGGGCAAGCGCCAGCAGTCCAGCGATCGTCGCCCGCGCAACCGTGAGGAACACCGGGTCGAACTGCATCACCGCGATGCGCGTCGCGGGGAGCGATCCGCTGAAGATCACCACCCCGATCATTCCGTTCACCCACCCGGCCGTTGACCGATCCATCATGCACTCCTTCGACATGTGGCCGTTATTGACCCGCAGATGCCGGAGTGCCAGAAACGGTTACCGACAGTTCTCCCAAACTGTTATGGTTATTAACCGATACGGATCGAGAGTGTGGCGCGCGCACCGAACGCAACGACACTGGTGATGGAGACGATCCGGCAGCGGATCGCGGGTCGCGCGCTGCTGCCGGGCGCAAAGCTGCCGTCGATCCGCAAGCTCGCTGCGACGCTCAAGGTCTCCACATCCACGGTGGTGGAAGCCTATGACCGGCTGGTCGGAGAGGGTACGATCCTCCCGCGCCCGGGGTCCGGTTTCTATGTGACGCATCAGGCGGGCGGGGCCGCCATTCCGTTCTCGGTCGCCGATGCCGGGCCGAAGCGCGACCGTGCGGTCGATCCCTTCTGGGTCTCCCGCCAGTCGCTGGAGGCGGATGCCGGCGACGCAAAGCCCGGATGCGGCTGGCTGCCACCGGACTGGCTACCGGAAGAGAGCATAAGGCGAACGCTGAGGACCCTCTCGCGTGCCCAGAACCCGATCCTCGCCGAATACGGCTCGCCCCTCGGCCTCACGCCCCTTCGCCAGCTCATCGGCCGGCGCATGGCCGAGCGCGGTATCGAGGCCTCTCCCGACCAGATTCTGCTGATGGAGTCAGGAACGCAGGCGATCGACATCCTCTGCCGCCTGCTGCTGGAGCCTGGCGATACCGTGCTGGTGGACGATCCCTGCTATTTCAATTTCCATGCTTTGTTGCGCGCACACCGCGCCCGCATCGTCGGTGTCCCCTATACCCCGTCGGGCCCGGATACCGATGCGTTTGCAAAAGCGGTCGCCGATCACCGGCCGCGGCTCTACATCACCAATTCCGCGATCCACAATCCGACCGGCGCCGTGCTTTCGCCGGTCTCGGCGCATCGGGTTCTGAAAATCGCCGAAGCCAACGACGTCATCATCATCGAGGACGATATCTTCGCCGATCTCGAACACAGCCCTGCCCCGCGACTGGCGGCCTTCGACGGGCTCGACCGGGTGATCCACATCGGCAGCTTCTCGAAAACCCTCTCCGCCTCCGGCCGCTGCGGCTTCATCGCCGCAAGGGCGGAATGGATCGACAGCCTGACCGATCTGAAGATCGCGACGACCTTCGGCGGCGGCCGGCTGACCGCCGAACTCGTCTATGGCGTCCTCAGCGACGGGACCTATCGCAAGCATCTGGAAGCGCTGCGGCAAAGGCTGTCGAAGACGATGCAGACCGTCTCTACCCGGCTTCGAAACCTCGGCGTCACGCCCTGGCTCGATCCGCAGGCCGGCATGTTCCTCTGGTGCAGGCTGCCCGATGAGATCGATGCGACCGAGGTGGCCCGGACGGCGCTCCGCCAGGGGCTTGTGCTCGCCCCGGGCAACGCCTTCAGTCTCTCCCAGACGGCGACCGGCTTCATGCGCTTCAACGTTTCGCAGATGCAGGAGCCGCAGGTCTTCGACCTGCTGCGCGATATCCTTGCCGCGCAACGCGGACAGAAAGACGGTGCGTGAGGGATTGAGGGCGGCGCTCGTCCCGCGTTACTTCCAGCTCATGTAATCGCTGGCCGTGCAGCCGAACGGAGCACGCTGGTCGCCGAACCGCTTCTTCAGCTGGTCGCAACCCCATCGGTTCACCGGCCCCGGCATCATATTGTTGATGTCCATGCCCGGCGACTGGAACTGCGTGTCGGAAGCCAGCACATACCAGAACCAGAAGCCGATCAAACCGACGACAATCAAAAGCGGCACGCCGAGGGCAATCTGCAGCCGGCGCCAGATCGACACCGTCTTGCGCGGGGCATCGACCAGCATGGGGCGATGCTCTTGCGCCTCGTCCGCCTGCCGGAATGGCAACAGCGCCTGCGCACGCTCCGCATCGGTGAGCTCGATCCGCATCAGGCGGTCATCGAGCAGGACCGGCAGCGCCGTCTTCCCATGCCGGACGGCGAGCGCGACGGCTTTGCCACCCTTGTCGCCGACGATCAAAGGCTCTTCGCCGTTCCGCATCTTCGTGTAGCCGGAGCGCTTGGTCCGGTCGTTGGCACTGGTGTCGTTATAGGCGACGGAGAGGACATCGCGTTTGCGATCGAACGCCGTGACTTCGACGGGCACCGGCACCAGCATTGCGGGATGCCGGAGCTGGCGGCGCACACGCCAGATCCGGAGACCCAGGAAGATCATGCCGACACCGAGGCCGCCCAGAGCAAGGGTGAGCAGAGAGAGCGTGATGATCCTGTTCCAGAGCTTGTCGAGACCGAGACTCATGGTCGCGAGTTCCGGACGATCACCGGAAATGACGAGGCCAGTCTCGTAATCGCCGACATGAAAATCGACGAACATGATCTCCACATCCGTCGCGTAGTCCCGTCCGCCATAGCTGTAGACGAGACGGGCTTCGCAGTCGGTGAAGAAACCTTTGCGCGTGGTGCAGCGACCGTTCTGGAGGTCGCCATCCTCGATGAGGACGGGATTCTGGCTGATGGTGAAATCCCGCACGACCCCCGGCCCTTCCCAGACGAGCAGGAAGATCGCCAGCGCCAGAATGATCGGCGTCGACCAGTAATAGGGCCGCGGCGTGGAAATGACGTCGGGCGCCAGCTGCAGCGGCCGGCGGGGAAGCAGGAGCTCAGGCAAATCGAGGACCTTTCCGATGGACGCTTCCAGGCTCCACGTTCGGGCGCACAGGGCACCGTACAAAGCACCACACGCGGAGGTTGGAAGCGTTGAGGTTCGTTCAGAGAGGCTTATGGCGTGATTCGGCCGGCGCGGTCTCCCTTGACGGAACGAAACATATGACTGGAAGCTCAAGCCATCTGGCCCTACATCGACGGTTGCCAGCCCGCGCCGTCAGCGACCGGCATTTGCCGACACGAGGTCCCGTTATGTTTCCTGCCAATCCCGACTGCGGGAAACTTTTCGCCGAGATGGACTGGTCGTCGACACCGCTCGGGCAGCGCGAAGACTGGAGCGTCGAGCTGAAGACACTCACCAGCGTCATGCTCGGGTCGCTGCAACCGATGCTCATCGTCTGGGGACCGAAGCAGACGACTCTCTACAATGACGGCTATGCCGCCATGTGCGGGCAGCGCCACCCCGCCGCCTTCGGCGGGTCGTTTCACGCGCTGTGGCACGATATCTGGGATGCCGTGGAGCCGATCATCACCGATGCCTATCAGGGCCGGGGAACATCGATGGACGACATCGAATTCACCATGCACAGAAACGGCTACCCGGAAGAAACGCATTTCGCCTTTTCCTACACGCCCGTGCGCGACCCGTGGGGCACGGTGCTCGGCATGTTCTGCGCCTGTACCGAAATCACCTCGCAGGTCATGGTTCGTCGCGCGGAGCGGACGCAACGCGAGCGCTTCCGGCAGGTGTTCGAGCTCAGCCCCGGCGGCATCGCCATGCTGGTGGGCCCGGACCACGTCTTCGACTATGCCAACGAGGAATACGATGCGATGATCGGCGTCGGCCGCGACATCATCGGCAAGACGGTGGCGGAGGCCGTGAGCGAGGTCGTTCGCCAAGGCTTCATCGACATTCTCGACGGCGTCTACCGGACGGGTGAGAGCTTCATCGCGCGTGGCCTGCCGATCCAGCTCAACCGGGGCCCCGATGGCGAGATGCAGCGCCGGCTCATCGACCTCGTCTATCAGGCGATGCGGCACGAAGATGGCACGATTTCCGGCATCCTCGTCCAGGCCCGCGACGTGACCGAGCTTCGGGCCGAAGAGGCAAGCCGCGAGCTTCTGTCTCACGAGCTGGGGCACAGGCTGAAGAACCAGCTCGCCATGGTCCAGGCGATCGCTTCCCAGACCCTGCGCAACGCGCCCGACATCGCGTCGGCGCGCCAGCGGCTTTCGGAACGCCTCGCCGTGCTGAGTGCTGCCCACGATACGATTCTCGAAGGCGGGCGCGGCACCTCGACCGTCCGCCAGCTCGTCCAGCAGATGACGGATCTCCACGACGATCCGGTCGCGCCGCGCTTCGTCACGTCCGGCCCGAACCTCAAGATCGGCTCCCGCCCGTCCCTGTCCCTCTCGCTCATCCTGCACGAGCTGGCCACGAACGCGGTCAAGCACGGGGCCCTCTCAGTGCCGGGCGGAAGCGTCGAATTGCACTGGCGGGTCGTTCTGCCGGGTGCCGATCGGTTCGAGATGATCTGGGCGGAACGAGGCGGGCCTGTGGTCGCGGAACCGCGCATGCGAGGCTCGGGATCGCGACTGATCTCGGCGGGCTTGAACGGCACCAACGACGGCCATGTCGAGATGACCTTTTTGCCCGAAGGCCTGCGTTGCGTCGTGACGGCGGACCTCGAGAGCTTCCAGAAAGAGCATTGATGGCCGAGCAAACGCGCCAGGCGCCCGTCCTCGTCGTCGAGGATGATGGCCTGATCCGGATGGATCTGGCCGATATCCTCGCCGACATGGGCCTTTCCACCGTCGAGGCCGCAAATGCGGATCAGGCGCTGAAGGTGATGGACACGCTTCCGGCCATCTCTGCGCTGATGACCGATATCGACATGCCCGGCTCCATGAACGGCATCGCACTCGCCCACCGGACAGCGCTTCGCAGCCCCACCTGCCCTCTGCTGATCATCTCCGGCCGCTACAATCCGGCAGACGGAACCCTGCCGGACGGTGCAGTCTTCCTGTCCAAGCCAATTTCCGAGTCGGCGCTGCGCCGGGCGTTGGTAGAGATGGGGCTGATCGGGGCGGTGGATTGGTAGAGAGGCGTCGAAGACGACCGGCTCGCAATGCATCCACAGGGAAACATGCGTCCTGCGGCGTGAAACCTGAAATCGAAATGATTTCCAAGGGTTCGATGGTCGGAGTGGAGAGATTCGAACTCCCGACCCTCTGGTCCCAAACCAGATGCGCTACCAGGCTGCGCTACACTCCGTGCCAATAGGTGGGGCAATACACGCTCCATAGCGGTGTCGCAAGGGAGAAAGCCGCATGGTCATTGTTTATTGTGCAATGCTGCCAAGGACGGAAAAATGCGGCGCGCTTGCATCAAGGTCATTCCGTTTTCGGCATTTGTGCGTTATGCCACTGAAAAGCCGGCAGAGCCGGCCCTTTGTCATGCTTGGAGTCTGAGGAATGTCCGCCAAGATTTACCGTCCCGCCAAGACCGCGATGCAGTCTGGCAAGGCCAAGACCAATCTTTGGGTGCTCGAATTCGATCAGGAAACGCCGCGCACGATCGATCCGATGATGGGCTATACGAGTTCGGTCGATACGCGCCAGCAGGTCAAGCTGACCTTCGAAAGCGCAGAGGCGGCCGTCGCCTATGCCGAACGCAACGGCATCGAGTATCGTGTCATCGCACCGAAGGACCCAACCCGGAAGAACGTCTCCTACAGCGACAACTTCCGCTACAGCCGCATGCAGCCCTGGACGCATTGACACGGGACACACCTAAATTACCCGCGCCGCACACGCAGCGCCAACGGCCCCTTAGCTCAGCTGGATAGAGCACCTGCCTTCTAAGCAGGTTGTCGCAGGTTCGAGCCCTGCAGGGGTCGCCAGACTTTCCACCTGCGTTTGCACGCATCGCGCCGCTGAGCGGCGAGCACGTTAAAATTTCATCACATCAGGGGTGCGTGGGCCGGCCCTCAGTCGGGCTTGGCTGTCGGACTTGTCAGTCGGGCTTGGCGGCGGGCAGCGTTGCCGGCAGGTTTACCTGCGCTCCGGGCGTGATCGCCAGTTCTTTCGCCGTGCCGGCGTTGAGTTCGACGACGTAGGCGACGGGCACGCGAGAATCGATGATGGCTTCGGATTGGGGGACGGCGTTCTGGTGGACGGTTTCGACCTTGCCGCTTTTCGACAGAAAGAGCATGTCGAGCGGCAGGAACGTGTTCTTCATCCACATCATCACGGGACGCGTCTGAGCGAAATCGAACAGCATGCCGTGATCGGCCGCCATCTCGCGTCGATACATCAGGCCCTGTGCACGCTGGTCGCTGTTGACGGCCAGCTCCACTGTGAAGGCGTGTGTTTTGCCATCGAGCGTCCTGATGGTGAGCGGCGCCTTTTCGAAGGCGACGTCTGCCGCCCGCGCTGGAAGGGCGGCACCGAGGATGGCGGCGGCAACGAGGACGCTGCGCGCAGCCCGACGCAGGCTCAGCATCGCTCGACCATCAATGTGCGCGGCCTGTGGGTGCGGGCACGTCGGGGTGGATTTCCGCGGCCATCAGGCCCTTGTCGCCATCGCCGAAGCGCACGAGGACGGTCTGGCCGGGGCGGAGCTCCGTCAGGCCGAAGCGGCGCAGGGTTTCCATGTGGATGAAAATGTCTTCCGTGCCGTCGCCGCGCGTCAGGAAGCCGAAGCCCTTGGTGCGGTTGAACCATTTGACGAGCACGCGCTCGAGCCCACTGGTCGGCGTCACCTGGACATGCGTCTTCACCGGAGGCAGCTGCGACGGGTGAATGGCCGTGGACTGGTCCATCGAGAGGATACGGAACGCTTGGTAGCCGCGATCGCGCTTCTGGATCAGCGCGACGATGCGGGCGCCTTCGAGGACCGTCTGGTAGCCGTCGCGGCGCAGGCAGGTCACGTGCAGCAGAACATCCTGCATGCCATTATCGGGAATAATGAAGCCGAAGCCCTTGGCGACGTCGAACCACTTGATGACACCGGTGATCTCGACCAGATCGAGTGCGTCCCCGCCAAAATCCTCTTCTGGTGCGACATCTTTCGCCGAAATCCTGTCCACCATAATCTGCCAGCCCCTCGAATACGCATCACGATTGCTGCGGTTAACTGATTCTTGAGCATCAGATTAACATCGTCCCGCTGCCTTTGGGCAAGTCCCTGGGACGAAATTTGCCGCTATCGGTAAGCTACGGCTCCAGCCTTGTGTCTGGCTGTCGCAGCGCTAGATAGGAGGCTCAACAACAGGAGAGAGGGCTATCATGCGTTATCTGCACACCATGGTTCGGGTTAAGGACCTTGATCAGGCACTGCATTTTTACGGCACACTGTTCGGACTGCAAGAGGTGCGCCGGACGGAAAATGAAAAGGGGCGTTTCACGCTCGTCTTCCTGGCCGCGCCGGGTGACATCGACCATGCGCAGGCCCGCCTTTCGCCCTGTCTGGAACTGACCTACAACTGGGATACCGAGGACTATACGGGCGGACGCAATTTCGGGCATCTTGCCTACGAGGTCGACGATATCTACGCCCTCTGCCAGAAGCTGATGGATTCCGGTGTCACGATCAACCGCCCGCCCCGCGACGGCAACATGGCTTTCGTGCGCTCGCCGGACGGGATTTCCATCGAAATCCTGCAGAAGGGGGCAGCGCTCGCACCGCAAGAGCCCTGGTCGTCCATGGAGAATACCGGCGCCTGGTAACGGCGCGCCCAGACATCATCGAGAAGCGAGACCCTGCGGCCGTCGTCAGCGGCGGGTGCAGGGTAATTGCGCAAGCTCCACGCAACGGGGCTGGCGCATAGATTTCCCACAAAGATCGGCCCAGGCAAGTGTCGCCGGGAATCGGCCATGATGGCGCGGCCCTGCCCCTTGCCGTCGATCGGGAGATACAGCGTTGCGATACGGCCCCTCGTCCAAACCTCTTTTCGTCAGCGTGGCGTCCGCTGTTCTCGCCGCCGGCCTTCTGGCAGGCTGCGTCACGGGCAAGCCTGTCGCAGATCAACTCGTTGAGGGCGTGACGCCGCCCGAAATCGGTGAAACGGATGTTCCCGTCGTCGCCTCGGGACCGGCGTCCGAATCTGTGCCCCCCACTCAAGTCGCAGGCGCATCCGCTGCACAGCAACCCGAATCTCAGGCGCAGGCCGCCGCCGCGGAGCCGGGCGCGATCGTCATGCAGGGCACAGGCCTGCAGGCGACGTCGAGCAGCATTTTCTCGGTCGGAGGTGCAGGCGGCGCAGCGGCAGGCACTTCGCCAATATCGGGCGGGGGATCTTCGCCGGCGAGCCTTTTCCGTGCCGCTCCTCAAAATCAAAGCACGCCGTTGCCTCTGGCCGAGCAGACGCTGCCGCTCCAGTCCTCGGATGCGGGCTACCCGGCTCAAGGCAAGATCGCACCTGCGGCTGCGGGCGAGAGGCCGGCCGAAGTGGCCCTGGCAAGCCTGAAGCCTTCAGCGACGCCGCAGCCCGCAGGCAACCCGGAAACAACTGCATCGCTGATCGGGCTCTTTGGACCGGCGCGGGCAGCCGCTGCTGCAGTCGCGCCCGGCGACAAAGGCAAGCCGGCTAACAAAACGGCTCTCTCCGCAACGGCAGGGATGGCTCCGCAGCAGGCAGCAGCCCTCAGCTACACCGCCCTGCCCGGCATTCGGGCGCGCTCCATGTTCGCGACCGTTGACGACACGGCCGAAAATCATGACGATGCCAGCCCCAATGTCCAGATGGCCTCGCTGTCCGGGCTCGCACGCCTGGCACCGAGCGGGCTTCTTCTCGAGACGGAGACCGTGGAGACCGGCTGCTTCCAGCCGAAATTGCTCAACATCCTGAAGTCGGTGGAACGGCATTTCGGCAAGAAAGTGCTCGTCACGTCGGGGCGGCGCAGCCTCAGCCACAATATCAAAGTCGGTGGACGACCGCAGTCGCGGCACCTGACCTGCGAAGCCGCCGACATACAGGTGGCAGGCGTCAGCAAGTGGGACGTCGCCACCTTCCTGCGCGGCACGGAAGGACGCGGCGGTGTCGGCACCTATTGCCACACGCAGTCGGTTCATATCGACATCGGACCGCAGCGCGACTGGAACTGGGCGTGTGGGCCAAGAGATGCATAACTCTATGATTTGACGCCATTTTCTTTCCTCCGCGTCCACACCCTCCACAGGTTTGAAATTTTTGCGACAAAATGACATTTGCTGCTTGCGGTCCTGAAAACCGCTGACTATAAGACGGCCACCGCAAAGCGACTGCGCCCTTCGTCTATCGGTTAGGACACCAGATTTTCATTCTGGGAAGAGGGGTTCGACTCCCCTAGGGCGTACCACTTTGCGGTCAAACCCTCCCCGACATTGTCTGATATCTGGCTTTAGCGTTTCGGCGCATCGCCTTGATGCGGCTCCAAAAACGGGCTTGTGAAAGCCGCGTTTTTTCCTGGCCTTCAAGCGTTTTTCCCCTTGCCTCCGGCTCATCCTCAGCCTATAAGCCGGCCACCAGCGAATGCGCCCTTCGTCTATCGGTTAGGACACCAGATTTTCATTCTGGGAAGAGGGGTTCGACTCCCCTAGGGCGTACCACCTGGCTCCTCCCCCATTTGTGTTTCGTTCACATCCGGCCGTTCGCGGTCGCATCCGCCGTTTGCCGGGTGTTGAGACCTCCCTCCACCCGTCGTCGTCTGCCAGCACCGGCGCTCTATAAAGCGCGGGCGGCGTCGATGATTCTGAGCTGTACCCGGCGCGTGCCCTGCCAGATATCGGCTGAGAGGCTGCCCGCAAGGTGGACGGTCATGCCGCGTGCGGCAAGAAGAAAGTCGCCGAGAGGCGTCTGGAAGGCGCGGAAGGCGATCGCGTCCAGGCGCGCGCCGTCCTGCCCCTCGACGGTCACCTTCACATGGTCCGTTCCGATCTGCCGGACGTCGCGCACCCGATGCGCGGGAATGGCGAAGATCGGCTGCGGATGACCGGAGCCGTAGGGGCCCGCCTGCTCCAGCCGATCGATCAGGTCGACCGTGGCGCCGGAGGCTGCCAGTGCGCCGTCGATCTTGACGGTTTCGGCCGCCACGAGATCGTGCACGGTGCGGGCTGCGCGGTCCTCGAGAAAATGCCGCAGGCGCCCGAGATTGGCGCGCTCGACCGTCAGGCCCGCCGCCATGGCATGGCCGCCACCCTTGACCAGAAGTCCCTCCTCGACAGCCGCACGAACGACCTTGCCGATGTCGAAGCCGGCGATGGAGCGACCGGAGCCAGTTCCGCGTCCGTTGAGATCGAAGGAGATGGCAAAGGCGGGGCGACGAAAACTTTCCTTCAGGCGGGCTGCGAGAAGGCCGACGATTCCGGGGTGCCAGTTCTCGCGCGCCGTGACGATGACGGAGGCGCCGTCGCCATTGCCATATTCGGCCAGGGCCTCGGCCTGCGCCTCCATCAGCATCACCTGCTCGATCGCCTGACGCTCGCGGTTCAGTTCATCCAGCCGGGCGGCGATGGCGTCGGCCTCGTTGGCATCATCCAGCGTCAAGAGCCGGCTGCCGAGCGCGGCATCGCCGATGCGGCCGCCGGCATTGATGCGGGGTCCGACGAGAAATCCGAAGTGATAGGGCGTGACGGGCCCGCTGAGGCCGGCCTTGCGGAAGAGCGCGGCCAGCCCGGGGTTCTTCATGTGGCGGGCGGCGATCAATCCCTTGACGACATAGGCCCGGTTCAGCCCCTTCAAGGGCACGACGTCGCAGACCGTCGCGAGCGCGACGATGTCGAGATGGGAGAGAAGATCGAAGCTCCCGGCCCGCAGATCCCCGCGCTCGCGCAGCACACGCAGCAGGTTGACGAGCACCAGCATGACGACACCGGCCGCACAGAGATGGCCCTGCCCCGACAGATCGTCCTCGCGGTTGGGATTGACCAGCGCGACGGCCGGCGGCAGTTCGCCGGAGACCTGATGGTGGTCGATGACGACGACGTCCACGCCGCGCTCCTGCGCCCGCCGCAGCGACTCATGGCTGGTGGAGCCGCAATCGACGGTGACGATCAGGCCGGCGCCATTGTCGATCAGCTTGTCGATGGCGGACGGGTTCGGGCCGTAGCCTTCAAAAATCCGGTCGGGAATGTAAATCTCCGCCGTCACGTCGAAATGGGTGAGCAGACGATAGAGGATGGCGGACGATGCGGCGCCGTCGACGTCGTAGTCACCGAAGATGGCGACACGTTCCCGACGGGCGATCGCATCGGCGATCCGGATTGCCGCCTTGCGGCAGTCGGTCAGCGTGTCGGGGTCCGGCATCAGGCTGCGGATGGTCGGATCGAGGAAGGCAATCGCATCTTCCTGCTGGACTCCCCGTCCGGCCAGCACGCGCGCGATGAGATCGGGAAGGCCGTGGACCTGGCTGATCGCCAAGGCGCGGTTCTGGCCTGCCTGATCCAGGCGCGACACCCAGCGCTGGCCCGTGATCGACGTCTCGACACCCAGAAACGCGCGCGGAACCGGATCCGGAAGCTCGCTCATGAGCCGCCGTTTCCATGGGACCATGGACGGCCTTCCGACACTGCGGGCAAGACGGCGCCGATGTCAGTAATCCTTCGGACGCTCGATGCGGATGACCTGCGGTTCGCCGACGAGGTAGCCCTCGCCCTTGATCGTGGCGACGGCATCGCGCACCGAGTGCTCGGCCGTCGCATGCGTGACGAGAATGATCGTCTGGGGCTTGCCCGTTTCCTGCGTATGCTTGGAATGCTGCATGATCGATTCCAGCGAGATGCCGTTTTCCGCCATGCAGGATGCGATGCTGGCAAACACGCCGGCACGGTCGATCACCTTCAGCCGGATGAAATAGCCGCCCTCATGGCTCTGGATCTGCGCGCGTGTATAGGGAATCAGCGCATCGACCGGTCGGCCGAACGCCGGCACATGCTGCGCGCCGGGGCGGCTCTTGGCGATGTCGGCGATATCGCCGAGCACCGCGGACGCCGTCGCATTGCCGCCTGCCCCGGGGCCGACCATCAGAAGTTCGCCGAGAATATCGGACTCGATCGCCACCGCATTGGTGACGCCGTCGACCTGCGCGATGACGGAATCGAACGGCACCATGGTCGGGTGCACGCGCTGCTCGATGCCGCCGCTGCTGGTGCGCTGGGCAACGCCGAGCAACTTGATTCGATAGCCGAGATCGGCTGCCGCCTGGATGTCTTCGATCGAGATATTGGTGATGCCTTCGAGATAGATATCGTCCGCCGCAATGGCGGTGCCGAAGGCGAGGCTCGTGAGGATCGACAGCTTGTGGGCCGTGTCGTTGCCCTCGATGTCGAAGGCCGGGTCCGCCTCGGCATAGCCGAGCCGCTGGGCTTCCTTCAGGCAGGCCTCGAAGCTCAGGCCCTCCTTCTCCATCTTCGTCAGGATGTAGTTGCAGGTGCCGTTCATGATGCCGTAGACGCGGGCGATCGTATTGCCGGTCATCGATTCGCGCAGCGCCTTGATGACCGGAATGCCGCCCGCCACCGCCGCCTCGTAATTCAGAAGAGCGCCATTCCTCTCGGCGATGCCGGCAAGCTCGATGCCGTGGGCTGCCAGCAGCGCCTTGTTGGCGGTGACGACGTGGATGCCGCGTGCAAGGGCTGCCTTGACTGCAGAATAGGCCGGTTCGCCTGCGCCGCCCATCAATTCGACGAAGACGTCCATTTCCGCTTCGGCAGCAAGGGTGCCCGCATCTGCAAACCAGAGATCGTCGGCAAGCGTGATGCCGCGGTCCTTGGTGCGGTCACGGGCGGTGACGGCCACGACCTCGATCGGCCGACCGCAGGTTGTCGCAAGCGATTCGCGGCGTTCGGTGAGGATGCGGACCAGAGAGGCGCCCACGGTGCCCAAGCCCGCAATGCCGATTCTCAGCGCGTCTGCCATACTCATGATCCTTGCTGTCTCAAAAATGTCCCGCCGACGCTGCGGCGGGAAGATGTTGTCTTCAGGTGTCAGGCTCGCCGGATACGCCTAGCGGCGAGCGTTGAGCGAGATCACGTTGTGCAGCGTGTCGTCCGCGGTGGACAGGAACTTCTTCAGGTTCCGCGCCGCCTGGCGAATGCGATGCTCGTTTTCGACAAGGGCGATGCGGACATAATCATCGCCCTGCTCGCCGAAACCGATGCCGGGGGCGACCGCAATGTCGGCCTTTTCGACCAGCAGCTTGGAAAACTCGAGCGAGCCGAGGTGCCGGAATTTCTCCGGGATCTTGGCCCAGGCGAACATCGTCGCTTCCGGCGGCGGGACCTCGAAGCCGGCCTTGCCAAAACTTTCGACCAGCACGTCGCGCCGGCGCTTGTAGACCGCGCGAACTTCGGCGATGTCGGAGCCGTCACCGTTCAAAGCATGCGTCGCCGCCACCTGGATCGGTGTGAACGCGCCATAGTCGAGATAGGATTTCACGCGCGTCAGCGCCGAGATCAGGCGCTCGTTGCCGACCGCAAAGCCGATGCGCCAGCCGGGCATGGAGAAGGTCTTCGACATGGAGGTGAATTCGACGGTGCAGTCCATCGCGCCGGGCACTTCGAGAACCGAAGGCGGCGGCGTGTCGCCGAAGTAGATCTCGGAATAGGCGAGGTCCGAGAGGATGACGATGTCGTTGCGTTTGGCGAAGGCAACGACTTCCTTGTAGAAATCGAGCGTCGCCACATGCGCCGTCGGGTTCGACGGATAGTTGATGATGAGCGCGATGGGCTTGGGGATCGAGTGCTTGATCGCCCGCTCGAGCGGCGGGAAGAACGTGTCGTCCGGCTCCACCGAGATGGAGCGAATGACGCCGCCGGTCATCAGAAAGCCGAAGGCATGGATCGGATAGGTGGGATTCGGGCAGAGCACGACGTCGCCGGGCGCCGTGATGGCCTGGGCCATGTTGGCGAAGCCCTCCTTGGAGCCGAGCGTCGCGACGACCTGCGTGTCGGGATTGAGCTTCACGCCGAAACGGCGTGCGTAATAGGCAGCCTGTGCCCGGCGCAGGCCGGGAATGCCCTTGGACGAGGAATAGCGGTGGGTGCGGGGATCGCGCACGACTTCGCAGAGTTTGTCGACGATGGCCTGGGGCGTCGGAAGATCGGGATTGCCCATGCCGAGGTCGATAATGTCGGCGCCACCCGCTCGCGCGCTTGCCTTCAGGCGATTGACCTGTTCGAAGACGTAGGGTGGCAGACGCCGGACTTTATGAAACTCTTCCATCTCTCTGACCTTGTCCAGAACGCCTGCATCCGGCCGGATGCGCGTGAGGGCGTTCTCTTGATGTAATTTGAACAGCGCATCGGCAAAATGATGGCGCGTTCTCCTGCAGCATGCCCGTCGCAGCCTTTCCGAAGCTGGCCTTCGCGAGGGCGAACCGGAAACGTCACGACATCGAGAGATCTGCAAACGTCGCGGCCTCGTTCTACGGCCTGCAACGGTGCAGCGCGACCGGAAACGCCTTCCGGAAAAGGCTTGATCCACCCCTGGGTCGACGGTCTGGCTTTGCGTCCAATTGCCTCGAAAGGCAAGCCTTAATTGCGAATCTCGGCGAGCGTGTCGGCGCCGTGATGCTCTGCCAGCGCGTTGAGTTCGGCCAGGCGGCGGCGGTATTCGGCTTCGGAGATGGCGCCCGAGGCACGGCGCGCCGACAGCGCGCTCAGCCGTGACGAGACGCTTGCCGCCTCTTCGTTGGTCATCTGCGGTGCTGCCGCCGAGAGCTTGCCCTCGATGTTCGGATAAACGTCCTTCGGCACGGGGCGCGCCATCGTGGACGTATAGGCCGGTGTGCTGTCGGCCTGAGGGGTCGTGCAGCCGACGGCAGCGGCGCAAACAGCGCCGATCGCTGCAGCGCGCAGCATCGAATATCCCGACAGCAATTTCATGTTATCCCTCTAAAGCCCAGATCGTCCGGCGGTTGCCGATTTGCGTGGCGTATCCCTGCCCCGCATGGCAACATGCGCTGGCACTTGTAGTGATATTCCGGCAAAATGTAAAAAGCCAAAAGCAAGAGATATGGCGGGAGGATCTGGTGGGAGACGACAAGACGACCGGCAACGGCGCGAGCGCCTTTGCGAGCTTCGATCCCAAAGCGATCGAGCCTTACCTGATCAAGGATCCGGAGGCCCTGACCGTCAATCTGGCCCGCTCGCTTGAACAGGTGGGCAAGGCGGCTTCCGCCTGGCTCGCCCCGCGCGAAAGCGGCGAGAAGGTCGACAAGCTCGCCGATCCCATGACGGATCTGGTAAAGACCCTGTCGAAGGTCACCGAATACTGGATGGCCGATCCGCGCCGATCGTTCGAGGCGCAGACGCATCTGATGACCAGCATGATGGGCATGTGGACCCGAAGCCTGCAGAAGGTCGGCGGCCTCGACGCGCCGAACGGTGCGTCGTCAATACCGGAGCCTCCGCGCGACAAGCGCTTTGCCGACCCCGACTGGGTGGCCAATCCCTTCTTCGACATGCTGCGCCAGGCCTATCTCATCCTGTCCGACTGGGCGGAAAAGATGGTGACCCGCACGGATGGGCTGGACGAGCATACCCGCCACAAGGCCGCCTTCTACGTCCGCCAGATCACGGACGCGCTCTCGCCGTCCAACTTCATCGCCACCAACCCGCAACTCTACCGCGAGACGGTGGCTGCCAATGGCGCCAATCTCGTCAATGGCATGCGGATGCTGGCAGAGGACATTCTTTCCGGCAATGGCGAGCTTCGCCTTCGTCAGAGCGACACGAGCAAGTTCGAGATCGGCGAGAACATCGCGCTCACGCCCGGCAAGGTTCTGACGCAGAGCGACATCTGCCAGGTCATCCAGTACGATGCCACGACGGAAAAGGTGCTGAAGCGCCCTCTCCTCATCTGCCCGCCCTGGATCAATAAATTTTACGTTCTGGACCTCAATCCGCAGAAATCCTTCATCAAATGGGCTGTGGATCAGGGCCATACGGTCTTCGTCATCTCCTGGGTCAATCCGGACGAGCGCCACGCCGCCAAGGATTGGGAATCCTACGCCCGCGAGGGCATCGGTTTTGCGCTCGACACGATCAAGCAGGCGACGGGGGAAGACGAGGTCAATGCCGTCGGCTACTGCGTCGGCGGTACGCTGCTTGCGGCGACGCTGGCGCTGCACGCGCAAGAGGGCGACACGCGGATCCGGTCGGCGACGCTTTTCACGACGCAGGTCGATTTCACCCATGCGGGCGATCTCAAGGTCTTCGTCGACGAGGACCAGATCGCGCAGATCGAATCGCGCATGAGCGAGAAAGGCTATCTCGAAGGATCGAGCATGGCGCTCGCCTTCAATATGCTGCGCGCGTCCGAACTCATCTGGCCGTATTTCGTCAACAACTACCTGAAGGGTGTCGAACCTTCGGCCTTCGACCTTCTCTACTGGAACGCCGATTCGACGCGGATGCCGGCGGCTAACCATTCGTTCTACCTGCGCAACTGCTATCTCGAGAACAAGCTCAGCCGCGGCGAGATGCAGCTGGCGGGCAAGACGCTGTCTCTCAAGGACGTGACGATCCCGATCTACAATCTGGCGACCCGGGAAGATCACATCGCACCGGCGAAGTCGGTCTTTCTCGGCAGCAGCGCCTTCGGCGGCGAAGTTACCTATGTGCTGTCGGGCTCCGGCCACATCGCCGGCGTCGTCAATCCGCCAGACAAGCGAAAGTATCAGTTCTGGACCGGCGGGCCGCCGGTCGGGGAACTGGACGACTGGATTGCGAGCGCCGAGGAAACGCCGGGCTCGTGGTGGCCGAACTGGCACGACTGGGTGGCGTCTCTGGATGGCGAACGGATCAAGGCACGGCGAACGGGTGGCTCGATGAACTCGATCGAAGAGGCTCCGGGCTCTTTCGTCAGGGCTCGGGCCTGAGTGCTGCTCAAGGCAGTGTTCGGGCGAATGGCCAGCTCCTTGGCCGGCCATTGCTCGACCGAGTGACCGACGCAGCGACCGAGCGCAGATTCGCTCGATTTTCTGCGGTGCGATTTGTGATTTTCTCCCAACCGTTCATTGCCGACCTCCCGGCTTGCCACTAGCATGAGCGGCGCGGCCTCTTCGGGCCGGCACACCATCCCGGGGCGATCGCCTCATCGGGAACTTCAGATCAGAAGACGACGCACGACAGGCATGCAGGAAGGGTCCGGCCATGGTCAACTATATCGAAGCGGCCGCCGCGCCCCTGCGGAACACCGGCGTCATCCGGCTGCACACGCCGGAGGACTTTGAAGGCATGCGCCGCGCCTGCCTCGTCACCGCGCGCTGCCTCGATGCGTTGGTCGATATCGTCAAGCCCGGCGTCACCACCGATGCGATCGACCGCTTCGTGTTCGACTTCGGCATGGAAAACGGCGTCCTCCCGGCGACCCTCAACTACCGCGGCTATACCAAGTCGTCCTGCACCTCGATCAACCATGTCGTCTGCCACGGCATTCCCAACG
This sequence comes from Rhizobium sp. PP-F2F-G48, assembly GCF_004342335.1. Lineage (NCBI taxonomy): Bacteria > Pseudomonadati > Pseudomonadota > Alphaproteobacteria > Hyphomicrobiales > Rhizobiaceae > Rhizobium > Rhizobium sp. PP-F2F-G48. Next base: position 71,894 of record NZ_SLVH01000002.1, read on the forward strand.
ACAAGCCGCTGCGCGAAGGCGACATCGTCAATATCGACGTGACCTATGTCGTGGACGGTTGGCACGGCGATTCGAGCCGGATGTATCCGGTCGGCGAGATCAAGCGTGCCGCACAGCGGCTGCTCGAGGTCACGCATGAATGTCTCATGCGCGGAATCGCGGCGGTGAAGCCCGGCGTCCGCATCGGCGCGATCGGCGAGGCGATCCAGACATTCGCCGAGACGGAGCGCTGCTCCGTGGTGCGGGATTTCTGCGGCCATGGCGTCGGACGGCTGTTCCACGATGCACCGAACATCCTGCATTACGGTCGGGCCAGCGATGGTTCCGAGATGCGCGAAGGCATGATCTTCACCATCGAGCCGATGATCAATCTCGGCCGACCGCATGTGAAGGTGCTGGCGGACGGCTGGACGGCCGTGACGCGCGATCGGTCGCTGTCCGCGCAATACGAGCATGCCGTGGGCGTGACGGCCGATGGCTGCGAGATCTTCACGCTCTCGCCCGCCGGCCTCGACCGGCCCGGCCTGCCGGCCTTGTGATGGGGGCAAGACCGCCCTTCGACAGCGACGACGACCCGCCGGAGCCTGCGGACGAACGCGGCTTCTTCGCGGATCAACCGGCCCGCTCCGCCCCTTCGTCACGGCAGGGACGATTTGCGCCGAAGCCGGAAGCAAAAAGTGACGACGAGGCCCATTATCACGGACACCGCGACAGGCTGAGAAGCCGCTACCGCGACAATGGCGATACCGCGCTGGCGGACTACGAGCTGCTGGAACTCCTGTTGTTCCGCCTCATCCCCAGACGCGATACGAAGCCGATCGCCAAGGCGCTTCTCGACCGATTCGGTACGCTTTCCGGTGTGCTCGGCGCCCCGCCTGCCCTGCTGCAGGAGGTCAAGGGCATCGGGGAGGCCGTCGCACTCGACCTGAAGCTGGTCTCGACCATTGCGCACCGGATGCTGAAAAGCGAGCTGCGCGGCAAGAAGGTGCTCTCGTCCTGGTCTCAGGTGATCGAATATTGCCATGCGGCGATGGCCAACGAGATGCGCGAGCAGTTCCGCATCCTGTTTCTCGACAAGCGCAACGCGCTGATCGCCGACGAGGTGCAGCAGACCGGAACGATCGACCACACCCCTGTCTATCCGCGCGAAGTCATCAAACGCGCACTGGAGCTGTCCGCGACGGCGATCATCCTCGTCCACAATCATCCCTCCGGCGATCCGACGCCGTCGCGCGCCGATATCGACATGACGAAGACGATCATCGATACGGCGAAGCCGCTCGGGGTGGCGGTCCATGACCACATCATCATCGGCCGGGATGGGCATGCGAGTCTGCGGGGACTGCGCCTGATCTAGCCCAAGACCTGCGAACAACGGCTCAAGCTCGCGCCGAGCTTGCCGCGCTGTCGGATTCCCGCCATTTCAAGTCGTTCACACCGTCTCCATGATTGACCTTTAGGACGTTGAAGCGCGACATTCGCCGCAACGCACAATGATTCACCGTTCTATCGGAAACATTCCATGATGCAGTATGACCTCATCGTCGTCGGCAGCGGCCCCGCTGGCCGTCGTGCCGCCATCCAGGCTGCCAAGCTCGGCAAGAAGGTGGTGGTGATCGAACAGGGCAAACGCGTCGGTGGCGTTTCCGTCCACACCGGCACGATCCCTTCCAAGACGATGCGCGAGACGGCCCTCAACCTGTCCGGCTGGCGCGAACGCGGCTTCTACGGACGCGCCTACCGGGTCAAGGAACAGATCAGCGCCGAGGACCTTCGCCGCCGCCTGCTGATCACCCTCGACCACGAGGTCGAGGTGCTGGAGCACCAGTTCGCCCGCAACCGCGTGCAGCATCTGCGGGGACGGGCAAGCTTCGTCGATGCCACGACGATGCAGATCGCCAAGGAAGACGGCGAGGTCATGCAGATCACCGGCCGGAGCATCCTGCTGGCCGTCGGGACGAAGCCGTTCCGGCCCGACTATATTCCCTTTGACGGCAAGACCGTTCTCGACAGCGACGAACTGCTCGACATCGAGGAGCTGCCACGCTCGATGGCTGTCATCGGTGCCGGCGTCATCGGCATCGAATATGCAACGATCTTCAGCGCGCTCGACACGGCCGTGACGATCATCGATCCGAAATCGACCATGCTCGACTTCATCGACAAGGAGATCGTCGAGGACTTCATCTATCAGCTGCGCGACCGCAACATGAAGCTGCATCTCGGCCAGAAGGCCGACAAGGTGGAGCGCATGCCCGACGGGCGTTGCCAGATCACCCTCGACAGCGGCCGCGTCATTATTTGCGAAATGGTGCTGTTTGCCGCCGGGCGCATGGGGGCGACGGAGACGCTGAACCTTGCGGCGGCCGGGCTGCAGGCCGATAGCCGCGGGCGGCTGAGCGTCAATCCCGAGACGTTCCAGACGTCGGTTCCCAACATCTATGCGGCCGGCGACGTCATCGGGTTCCCCAGCCTTGCCTCCACATCCATGGAACAGGGGCGGATTGCGGCCCGCGTCGCCGTCGGTGCCATCGCCAAAGAGCCCCCGAAATTCTTCCCCTACGGCATCTACGCCGTGCCTGAAATCTCGACCTGCGGCCTCACCGAGGAAGAGGTGAAGACGCGCGGCATTCCCTACGAATGCGGCATCGCGCGTTTCCGCGAGACCTCGCGCGGGCACATCATGGGCCTTGATTCGGGCCTCTTGAAGCTGATCTTCTCGCTGAAGACCCGACGCCTCCTCGGCATCCATATCGTGGGCGAAGGCGCGACCGAACTCGTGCATATCGGCCAGGCCGTGCTCAACCTGAAGGGCACCGTCGAGTATTTTGTTGAGAATACCTTCAACTATCCGACGCTGGCCGAAGCCTACAAGATAGCCGGTCTCGACGCCTGGAACCGCATGGGCGACCTGCAGGGCAGCCAGCGCTGATCAACGGCCGGCTCTGCAGATAAGCGTCCGCGGCCTCCGATTCCGGGCGGCGACCGCGTCATCCGGATTTTCGGACCGATCTAACCGGCGACGCTCTTCGAAACATCCCTGACAAACGAAAAACCCCGCCGGCGGAACCGGCGGGGTTTTTCGTTTGTCCGGATTTCGCTGCGATTACTCGGCAGCGGTGTCGTCGGCGGCCTTCTTCTTGGCGGCCTTCTTCTTCGGCGCAGCGGCTTCGGCGGTTTCTTCGCCTTCGGCAGCTTCAGCCTTTGCAGCAGACTTCTTCTTGGCAGACTTCTTGGCCGGCTTCTCGGCGCCGTCCTCGTCTTCCGCCATCAGCTCTTCCTTGCTAACCGTCTTGTCGGTCACGCTGACTTCGGACAGGAGATGATCGACGACCTTTTCTTCAAACAAAGGCGCGCGCAGCGAAGCGGCAGCACCCGGTGTCTTCTGGAAGTAGTCGATGATCTGCTTTTCCTGGCCGGGGAACTGGCGAAGCTGATCGAACAGCGACCGCTGCATTTCCTCGTCCGTGACCGTCACGCCGGCCTTTTCGCCGATTTCCGACAGAACGAGACCGAGGCGAACGCGGCGTTCGGCAAGCTTGCGATATTCGACGCGGGCTTCTTCTTCCGTCGTCTCTTCATCGGCGAAGGTCTTGCCGGCCTGCTCCAGGTCGGTGTTGATCTGGCGCCAGATGTTGTCGAACTCGGCATCGACGAGGCGCTGCGGCGTGTCGAACTGGTACATTTCGTCCAGCTGGTCGAGCATCTGACGCTTGACCTTCTGGCGCGTCATCGAGCCGTACTGGCTTTCGATCTGGCCGCGGACAATTTCCTTCAGCTTGTCAGCCGATTCGACGCCGAGCTTCGTGGCGAGCTCGTCGTTGATCTCGACGGCGCCGGGAGCGGCAATCGCCTTGACCTTGATGTCGAAGGTGGCTTCCTTGCCGGCGAGGTTCGCAGCCGGATACTCGGCCGGGAACGTGACCGTGATCGTCTTTTCGTCGCCGGTGGAGGCGCCGACCAGCTGCTCTTCGAAGCCGGGGATGAAGCGGTTGGAGCCGAGAACCAGCTCTGCGTCTTCGTCCTTGCCGCCGTCGAAGGCTTCGCCCTCGACCTTGCCGAGGTAATCGATCGTGACGCGGTCGCCATTCTCGGCCGCACCGGTCTTCTCTTCGAAAGTCCGGGCGCTCTCGGCGATGCGCATGATCTGCTCGGTGACTTCGTCTTCGGCGATATCGACCACTTCGCGCGTGATCTTGATGCCGCTGACATCCTTGAGCTCGATGGCCGGGATGACTTCATAAGCGAGCGTGAATTCGAAATCGGCTTCCGCGCTGAGGATCTTTTCGGCTTCCGCCTCGTCCTCGGTCATCGCCACTTCCGGCTGGGTCGCAGACTTTTCGCCGCGCTCGGACAGGATTTCGGTGGGCTTGTCGCGGACGAGCTCGTTGACGAGCTCGGCCATGATCGACTTGCCGTACATCTTCTTGAGATGTGCAAAGGGTACCTTGCCCGGGCGGAAGCCGTTGATCTTGACCTTGTCCTTGGCATCGGCCAGGCGCTCGTTCATGCGCGCCTGCATGTCCTTTGCCGGGATGACGACCTTGAGTTCGCGCTTCAGCCCGTCCGCGAGCGTTTCGATAACCTGCATGTTCCAACCTTCATTTCACGTTGACAGGGCTCTGCCATTGAATGCTTCAGGCGAGCCGATCCGGGTGCCGGGAATGGCTTTACGCAAATCGAACGCCGCTTTGCAAGCAAAACAGCGTTGCCGCAGGGCCGAAACGACCCCTCGTTTATCTGGTGCGGGTAGAGAGACTTGAACTCCCACGCCTTACGGCACCAGAACCTAAATCTGGCGTGTCTACCAATTTCACCATACCCGCGTTCAGAAGCGGCTGCCTGGTCGCAACGGTCGAGCGGGACGTCAGATTCCCTCTGCAACCGGGTCCAGGCCTTCCCGAGCGCGGCGTCTCTATAACACCCGTTCCCTGGGGATCAAAGGGAAAATGCGGTTTTCCGGCGTCCTCGCCTCTGGGACGCGCAGGGCGCGCAACCGGATCGCCCGATCGGTTTCTTCCGTCCTGCCGCCGGAGACTTGCATCTGCCGCATGGGTGCGATGCAGCAAACCCCCTGCCTCTAATCGATTTGATTGGCTATATCAGCGTCATGACAACGCGCCGGTGAGAAATGCCGGCACTTCCAAAAAGGAAACCGGACATGAACATCACCCGCTCTTTCTCCACATGGCGCAAGTATCGTCAGACCGTTTCGGAACTCGGCCGCATGAGCGATCGCGAACTGAACGACCTCGGCATCGGCCGCAGCGACATCCTGAGCGTTGCCCGCAAGGCCGTTCGCTAAACGATATCAGCCACAAGGCTTATGGATATCAACACCCTCCGGTCCCGCCGGAGGGTGTTTTCGTTTGTGCCGCTCGGCGCCGATTCTCCTCGGTTTTCCGATGCGTCAGCCATCAGCTACAAAATTGGTCAGACCTCTCATCTGCGTGCAAAATGAGCAGGCATCTGCACAAATGCATGGCAGATGCATAGTCTTTGCACTCCACCTTGCCAGAGCTTGGGCGTATAACCAGCATCAACGAGATGGCTGAAATGAACGCCTCTCAGCAGGACATCCAAGGACAAGACCATGAACCCCATTCGCATCGCCAAGAGCTGGATCAACTACCGTCGCACTGTTGCCGAACTCGGCAACCTCTCGAACCACGCTCTGTCGGACATCGGCATCACGCGTTTCGACATCCGCAACATCGCATCGCGCTCTTATCGCTAATCGGCCGGGTCTTCCGTCCATTCACCGGCGGATCGGCTGAACTGTATGTCAACGGCGCTCTTCGGGGCGCCGTTTTCGTTTGTGCGCGGGGCCCCGAACGCTGTCCCCGCGTGACAGGCCTACCCTTCCGGCAGACCGCGTTTTGCTTTATGAACGCGCCATGACGAAGCAAAGCTCCCCCTCTCCCATCCATGTCATCGGCGGCGGCCTTGCCGGCAGCGAGGCTGCCTGGCAGATCGCCCAATCCGGCATTCCGGTCGTTCTCCACGAGATGCGCGGGGTCCGCGAGACCGAGGCGCACAAGACCGATCATCTAGCGGAACTGGTCTGCTCCAACTCCTTCCGCTCCGACGACGCGACCAGCAATGCCGTCGGCGTCCTTCATGCGGAGATGCGCCTTGCCGGCTCGCTGATCATGGCGTGTGCCGACCGGAACCAGGTGCCGGCGGGCGGCGCGCTGGCCGTCGACCGGGAAGGCTTTTCGGCTGCAGTCACGAAGGCGATCGGCGAGCACCCGCTGATTGACCTGACGCGCGAGGAAGTGTCCGCGCTTCCGCCGGAGGACTGGGATCTCGCCATCATCGCGACCGGGCCGCTCACCGCTCCGGCCCTTGCGGAAGCCATCCAGGCGCAGACCGGCGCCGACGCGCTCGCCTTCTTCGACGCCATCGCTCCGATCGTCCACACGGAGACGATCGATATGGATGTCTGCTGGTTCCAGTCGCGCTACGACAAGGTCGGCCCCGGCGGCACGGGCAAGGACTACATCAACTGCCCGATGGACGAAGCCCAGTACAATGCCTTCATCGATGCCCTGGTTGCAGGCGACCGGATCGGCTTCAAGGAATGGGAGGGCACGCCCTATTTCGACGGCTGCCTGCCCATCGAGGTCATGGCGGAGCGCGGTCGGGAGACGCTTCGGCACGGCCCGATGAAGCCGATGGGCCTGACGAATGCGCACAATCCGACCGTCAAGCCGTATGCGGTGGTGCAGTTGCGGCAGGACAATGCGCTCGGCACGCTCTACAATATGGTGGGTTTCCAGACGAAGCTCAAATATGGCGCGCAGGCGGACATCATCCGCATGATTCCCGGGCTCGAACGGGCGGAGTTCGCGCGTCTCGGCGGCCTGCATCGCAACACCTATCTGAATTCGCCTGTCTTGCTCGATCGTTCGCTGACGTTGAAATCCCGTCCGGGACTTCGCTTTGCGGGTCAGATCACAGGCTGCGAAGGATATGTGGAAAGTGCCAGCATCGGTCTCCTGGCGGGACGATTCGCTGCGGCCGAACGTCGGGGGGAGACATTGCACCTTCCACCGCCGACGACCGCCTTCGGCGCGCTGCTCGGGCATATCACCGGTGGTCATATCGTTTCGGACGAAGAGCCGGGGAAGCGGTCCTTCCAGCCGATGAACGTGAATTTCGGACTGTTTCCGCCGCTCGATCCCGGTGCCATCGTGAAGCCCGAGGGCGTTAAGCGCTTCCGCGGCAAGGACAAGGCCATCGTCAAGAAGAACCTCGTCGCGAGCCGTGCACTTGCGGATTGCGCCGTATGGCTCGGGCTGGACGACGGTCTCCTGCAGTCGGCCTGAGCTTTTCGCCGGCTCTGTCGGAGGGCCGACCTGTCGGGTTCAGGAACTGAAACTGCCGAGGATCCAGAGCGAGACCTCGGCCGCGATCTCCGCAGTTGCGAATTCATAGCTTCCGTCGAAGATCGCCGTGTCGTTGAACGAGAGGACAAGTCCACGGCCGCTTGAGGCGTGGGTGATCCGCACTTTTCCCGGTACGATGAGATGGCAGAGATAATGCCGTCCCTGCGCCAGCACGATGCCTGCCTTGCCGTCATGCAGCCGGACGAAGAAGGCGTTGCCATCGGCGGTGGGATGAATGGCCCGGATCGCTTCCTCGGGAAACGCTCGTCCGAAATCGAGAATCGCCTGCCCCTCGTCCGGTTCGGACAGGTCCTCGGCTTCCTGCCGCTTCATACGCTGGTAAAGATAGGCCGCAGCGAACAATGATGCGGCGATGGCAATCCAGGATATCATCGGAACTTTCCATTTCGCGCAGCGCCTCGGGCGGGCCACTCGACATTGAGCCTCTCGACCGGCGCACGCCTCGAATGTCCGGCGCCACCTGAGAGATCGTCATGCCGTCCGATTTGAGACGCGCAACCCAGCCTGCCGGTCACTCCTGCCCGTCATTATCGATCGTCGGCCGACCCTTTTCAGCCTGCCGATGTAACGCGCGTGGCTTGCGCGAGTGTGCCGTTACCAGCGACCGCTCCGGGCCGCCCGCCACATCCACCATTGGCGCCGCCATTGCGGCGGAACGATCGACCTCTCGAACACATCCGCGCCGGCTTTTTCGGCCCGCGTGAAGACGGCTTCCGCCAAAGCGACGGTTGCGAAAGCGGGGCGGTTCCCCCGGGAGACGGTCTTGGAGACCGCGCGCGCCTTGCCGAGATGCTCGCGACCGAGCCCGGTCAACGCCTGCACCGCGCGCGCGTTGGCGGCGCGATCCGCGCCGTTCAGGAAGGATGTCCGGTCGAGGCCGATGGCGCCGAGGAGATCCGCGGGGAAGTAGACCTGACCCCGCTGGCGGTGGATCGGCGCAAGCATCAGCAGACCGGCGATCGTCTGGGCCACGCCCGCATGCCCGGCCGCTTCGGCCGAACCGCGTGCGGTTTCCGGGTCGAGGATGAGGCAGGCAAGCTGGATGAGGGCCGAGGCGGTTTCACCTGCATAGCCTTCGAGGGCACTCCGGCTCTCCATCGGGTCGTCGTAGAGATCGAAGACGCGCGCGTCGATCATGTCGAGCAGCACACCGATCGGCAGACGCGCCTCCCGCACCGTGTGCAGCAGCGCTTCGGCCAAGGGGTTTCCGTCGGCCTTTGCGCCGGAGGTATCCTCCAGCGCATCGCGCCACCATTGGAGGCGGATTTCGCCCGGGAGAGGATCGCGGACGACGTCGCGGACACGGGCGATCTCGGCATGAAAGGCGTAAAGCGCAGCCAGCGGTCCCTGGCTTTCCGGCGGCGCCAGCAGGCAGGCGAGATAGCGGTCGCGATCGCTTTCGCGGAGCGCTGCGAGACTGGGCGAGACGACGGACTTGCCGGGCACTGTATAGGGCGGGTTGGTATCGGACATCGGGTCGGTCACATCACACGGCAATGAGCGCTGCGGCGACATTGCGCTCTTCGGCCAGCATGATGTTGTAGGTCCGCACGGCGGCACCCGTGCTCATCGGATCGGACGAGATCGATCGGCTTCGGAAAGCCGTCTTCACATCCGCCGACAGGGGACGGATGTTGATGCCGGTTCCCACGAGAATGACCTCGATATCACCGGCTTCCGCGATGACGCGGTCGAAATCGGCCGATGTCAGAGGCACGCCTTCCTCCTTATCCCAGCCATAGATGCCGGAGGGAAGCAGGAGCAGCGAGCCGCGATGCGACATGCCGGCAAAGCGGAATCCGCCATTGCCATAGGCATCGATGGGCGCGCGGCCGGGGAAATGGGCATTGCGAACTTCGATCGGTCGGCGCATCACGCTGCTCCATGCAGGTCGCGCGCCCGGGCGCGGGCGCGCTTCAGCCGGAACAGGATGAGCACCGGCCCAGCCACATAGATGGAGGAGAACGTGGCCACGGCCACCCCGAACATCAGGACGACCGCGAAAGGCCGTATGGTATCGCTGCCGAAAAGGCTGAGCGCCGCCAGAGCCAGGAGCGTCGTCGCACCGGTGAGAACCGTGCGCGACAGGGTCTGGTTGATGGCGGTGTCGATCAGGATCGGCAGAGGCATGCGCGGGAATCGGTTCAGATTTTCTCGAATGCGGTCATAGACGATGACCGTGTCGTTCAACGAGTAACCGACGATGGTCAAAAGCGCGGCCACGCTCGTCAGGTTGAACTCCATGCCGGTGACGACGAAGAGGCCCATCGTCAGGATGACATCGTGCAGCGTCGCCACGATCGCGCCGGCGGCGAACTGCCACTCGTAGCGCGCCCAGATGTAGAGGAGGATGCCGAGCAGCGAGATGGCGACGCCGATGGAGGCGGACCGCGTCAGCGTCTCGGACACCGTGGGGCCGACCACTTCGACGCGCCGCAGATCATAGGCGCTGTCCAGTTCGTCGCGAATGAGAATGACGGCCGTCTGCTCGGCATTTTCCCCGCCGTCGCGCGACTGCACCCGGATGACGGCATCGCGCGACGAACCATAGGGTTCGACGGAGACGTCGCCGAGATTGAGTTCGTCGAGACGCGCACGGATATCCCCGATATTGGCGTTGCCCTCCCGCGCCTGGACCTCGATGACGGAGCCTCCGGAGAAGTCGATGCCGAGATTGATGCCGAACAGGCCGAAGAGCACGACGGTGAGGATCGACAGGGCGGCGGTGATCGAGAAGACGAAACGGCGTGCCGCCATGAAGCGAAACGACAGGTGATCGAACATGGCGGTCTTGATGCCGCGCGGCAGGCGCTTGCGCGGGCGCCGCCGCTGCCATGCCTCCAGCATCACGCGGGTCAGCGTGAAGGCGGTGAACAGCGTGGTGACGATGCCGATGGCCAGCGTGACGGCGAAGCCACGAATGGCGCCGCTGCCGAGATAAAGGAGAATGATCGCCGCGATCAGCGTGGTGATATTGGCATCCACGATGGCGCCGAAGGCGCGGGCGAAGCCGAGCTGAATGGCTTGGCGGAAGTCGCGGCCCGCGGCCGCCTCCTCGCGAAAGCGCTCGAAGATCAGCACGTTGGAATCGACGGCCACCCCGATCGTGAGCACGATACCGGCGAGCCCTGGAAGCGTCAAAGGCAAGCCGGTGGCGGTGAGAACGGCGACGATCATCACGACGTTGAGGACGACCGCAATGCTGGCGACGACACCGAATCGCCCATAAAAGCCGACCATGAAGGCGATGATGACGACTGTGCCGACGGCGCCGGCGACCAGCATGGACTCAATACTGTCGGAGCCGCGACCGGCGCCGACGGTGCGCTCCTCGGCAACGGTAATCGCGGCCGGCAGGGCGCCGGCACGCAACACGAGGGCCAGATCCTGCGCACCCTCCGGCGTCATGTCCGCCACGAGCCGCATTCGCCCATCCGTGATCGCCTGGCGAATGAGGGGTGTGGCGATAACCGAGCCGTCGAGCACGACAGCCATGGTGGTTCCGGCAGCAGCCTTGGTAGCCTCGGCGAAGCGACGTGCACCATCATCGGTAAATGCCAGATCGACAACCGGCGCGCCGTTCTGCCCGTCCGTCGTTGCCGTGGCGCCGGAGATATCGGCGGTCGTCACGACCGGCTGGCGCTTGACCAGCGTCGCGACCGGCGGATCTTCCGCGGAATAAAGAACTTCGGAGCCGGCGGGCGGCGCATTGCCGACAGCCTCTTCGACCGTCGTGGACATATCGACCAGGCGGAACGAAAACTCGCCGCCCTGCGCGAGCACCGTCTTCAGCTGTTCGGAATCATAAAGTCCGGGCACCTGGACCACGATCCGGTCGGCACCCTGCCGTCCGAGACGCGGCGCGACGACGCCCAATTCCACGAGACGTCGCTCCAGAACGGCGATGCTGTCGGCGACCGCGTCACTCAGGCGTGCATCGATGCCTTCGGGTGTCAGGGCCAGGCTGGACTGGCCGTCCGTGGTGCCGACGAAACGCAGTTCGCTGACGGCCTTGCCACCGCGGCCGCGATCGACAGCGCCGACCAGCGGCGCAAACACCTGTGGCAAAGCCGAGGCCTTGGCCTGGTCCTGCAAGGAGAAGGTGATGTCCGTGCCGCTGCCCGAAAGATCGGAATAGGCTAGATTGGCGTTGCGCAGCTGGGCCGCAACGGCATCCGTCGCGGCCTGCAGCCGGCTGCGCGCCACATCGTCCCGCTCGACCTTGAGCACGATGCGCGAACCGCCGGACAAATCGAGCCCAAGGACGACCTGACGGGCTGGAACCCAGTCCGGCAGACGGTCGAGAAGCGAACGTGGCAGGACGTTCGGCAGGGCCACGACGAGGCTCGCGAGAACGACGAGCCAGACGAGAACAGTTCCCCAGCGTGAGGTTTGCGGCATGACGCTCCCGGCGCTTCGCAGTGGATCGATCGGATCGTCGTCTTAGCCGCAGGCGGCCCGTTATTCCTTGACGGGTTCGCCCTTGACGCGGACTTCGGTCACACCACTGCGTACCACACGAATCTTGATGCCGTCAGCAATTTCCACTTCGAGCTCACCGTCGTCGATGACCTTCGTGACCTTGCCGACGATGCCGCCGCCCGTGACGACCTGATCGCCGCGACGGATGTTCTTCAGCAATTCCTCGCGGCGCTTCAGCGCGCTGCGCTGCGGACGGATGATCAGGAAGTACATCACGACGAAGATCAGCAGGAACGGCAGGATGGACATGAGAATGTCCGCGCTGCCGGCGCCGGTTGCACCTGGCGTCTGCGCGAAAGCTTCCGTAATGAACATCGATCACTCCTCAAAAAACAACAATAGCGGCCGGAAGGGCGGAACGCCCTTTCGCGGAATGGCCGCACTATAAGAATGGCCGCTGCGATTGCAACGCGCCGAACCATGCCTCTCGCATAGTTTATCCCGGCGCAGAAGGACTTTTCACCGAAGCGGTGACCTTTCCCCAGGCTAGGTCGCGTGTTAGCGCAGCCTTCAGACCAAGCGAACGCGCCGTCCGCGATCGCAGGCAAGAGGAGACCGGCATGAGCGAAGCGACACTCGAACGGCTGATGGAGGAGGTTCGCAGGCTGTCTGCGGCGGTGGAACGCATCGCGGGGCCCGCACCCGCGGTCAACGACCTCGATGTGGCGGACTGTTTCGTCTGGGCACCGTCGCGGGCGCATCTGCAGCCCGTCGCGCGCCCGAACCGGATCGAGCTGTCCCTGATCCAAAGCGTCGACCATGTGCGCGACATTCTGCTCGACAACACGTTGCGGTTTGCGGAGGGGTTTCCCTCAAACAACGTCCTTCTCTGGGGTGCTCGCGGCATGGGCAAGTCCTCGCTGGTCAAGTCCGTCCACGCCGCGGTGATCCAGCGCACGGGCGTGCCGCTGAAGCTCGTGGAGGTGCATCGCGAGGACATCGCCACCCTTCCCCACCTCATGGACATCCTGAAGGCGGCTTCGGTTCCCTTCATCGTCTTCTGCGACGATCTCTCGTTCGACCATGACGACACATCGTACAAATCGCTGAAGGCTGTGCTCGACGGGGGCATCGAAGGGCGACCTGGCAATGTGCTGCTCTATGCCACCTCCAACCGCCGCCACCTGCTGCCGCGCGACATGATGGAGAACGAGCGTTCGACAGCGATCAATCCCTCCGAAGCCGTCGAAGAGAAGGTGTCGCTGTCGGATCGCTTCGGCCTCTGGCTCGGTTTTTACAAGTGCAGCCAGGACGACTATCTCGCGATGATCGACGCCTATGCAGAGCATTTCGCGCTCCCGCTGGCCAGAGAGACGCTGCACGCGCAGGCGCTCGAATGGAGCACGACGCGCGGCGGCCGATCGGGGCGGGTGGCGTGGCAGTTCATTCAGGATCTGGCGGGCCGGACGCGAACGCGAATCCTGGACACGGACAGCCGTTCCTGAGGACCGTGAAGCGCCCTGCCCGCAATCCAAGCAAAATCCCCGGACGTGCCGGGGATTTGTCTGTCGTCTCGGAAGATCGGATGATGGTGTCGCGGATGACGCCTATTCGAGGTAGGTTGCCGGGTTCACCGCAGTCGCATTCTTGCGGACTTCGAAGTGGACCTGCGGCTGCGTTGCCGTGCCGCTCATGCCGGAGGCTGCGAGCGTCTGGCCGCGCTGGATCTTCTGGCCGCGCTGGACCTTCAGTTCCGAGGCGTTGCCGTAGACCGTGACGGTGCCGTCGTCGTGGCGAACCAGGACGGCGTTTCCGAGTTCCTTCAGGCTGCTGCCGGAATAGATGACCACGCCGTTTTCGGCTGCCTTGATCGGGGTGCCCTCGGGGACCGAGATGTTGATCCCGTCATTGCGGTTGCCTTCGACATTGGCGCCGTAACCGGCGACGACCGCGCCGCGCACCGGCCAGCGATACTTGCTGATGCCGGTTGCCTTCGGGGCATCGGAGCCATCGTCCTTGGCCGCGACCTCGTTGACCGACTGCTTGGCGACGGCCGGCGTGTACTCGGTCGGCTTGGAGGCATCGGCCTTCGCCTGCTCCACCTTGGCCGATTTCGGCTCGAGCTTCGGCGCGGAAGCTTTCGGGGCGACCGATGCGGTGGTGACCTCGTCCGTCCCGGGCTGGGCCGCGTTTCGGGCAACCGATGTCGTCTTCGGCAGCTTCAGAGCCTGGCCGACGCGGATCGAGCCGTTCGTCAGGCCGTTCTCGGCGCGCAACTGATCGACCGAAACACCGTTGGCCTTGGCGATACGGTTGAGCGAATCGCCGGCCTTGACGGTGTAGGTGCCCGCCGTGTCGCCTTCGCCCGTCATCGGCTGCTTGCCGGTGGTCGCACCATTGGCGAGCGAACCCTTTTCGCGGCTCTGCGTCTGCGTCGGCAGGATGGCAACGTCGCGGTTCTCGGGGAGAACCGGCTTGTTCTTCTGCTTGTCGACATCGAGGGCGGTGGCGGCCTGCGATGCGGAGGCCTTGGCCGCGCTTCCGGCTGCGCCGTATGTGGGGATCAGGATGCGCTGACCCGGCTCGGCGTCGGAGCCGCGCTTCAGGCCGTTCGCCTTCAGGATTTCCTTTTCCGGCACGCCAAATCGGGTGGCCAGCGAGGCCGTCGTGTCGCCCTGACGCATCAGGACAGCCGGGGCGTTGACGGTGGACCAACCGCTGGTCGGCCGAACGGTCGCGGTCGTGACCGGATCGGGCGCGGCCAGCGCCGGCACACGGCCCTGCGAGGCGGAAGCGGTCGAGGGGAAAGGCTGCGCGCTCGGCCGACGCGTCGGCTCGGCCGTGGGATCGGCGAGCGTCGTCCGCTGAACGTTCATCGGCGTGGAGGCCACCCGCGTCCTGGAGACGGGCGTGGCACCAGCCGGATCCGGATACGCCTGATTGACGGCGGCCTGACGCGTGTTGGACATGGGCGGCATGTTGCCGCCGCCGTCCACATCCCCGCCCGGAACGCTTGCGCTCGGAATGGAATTGGTCGTCGTCAGGTCGGACGAGCGTGAAAACAGCCCTCCGAAGCGGGACGAGTCCGAACTGCAGCCACTCGCCGCGCTCGCCAGGAGAACGGCCACTCCCAGACGGACGACCGATTTATGAACAGATGACGATACACTTAAACGCATGACGCTTACCTACTTGGAACATAGCCCCGATGTAGGTTTATTAAAGCGTATTAGAGTTACCGGCGGGTTAAGACCCCGTCACGCTTTCCGGTTTTCCGTGTGCGTAATTCGGTTGTAACGGAGAAAATCCACAAGCAGATCAAAAGCTTTCGCGATAAAAGCGCTCGATCTCGGAATGCTCGGCGCGGCTCTCGGTAACGTCCTCGTAGGACACCGAGCCGGTATCCCAGCCGAACTTGTCGCCGGTGATCATGACGGCCTGCGCATCGCTTCCCTGCTCGGAGGAGACAGGCTTTTCGCCATCCAGAAGGACGTCGACCAAGGTCTGGAACCCACCCGCCGCATCGAGACCCGACTCGTCGTCGTATTCCACGGAGCGCAGGCCCGCGACGGCCGCATCGCGGGTTCCGAAATAGCGAAGGCTGTCCTGATCGTCCGGACGCAGATTGTCGTAATAGTCGATGAAGCCGCGATAATAGGCCTTGTAGTCGCCGGTTTCGCCATACTTGCCGAAGGCCTGGTATTCGCGTGCGGCGAGCTGCGGCGAGAGCTTGTTGTTCCATTCCTCGCGCGTCAGAGGCGGGTACTTCTCCTGGGCCCGCTTGGTGCGCGACAGGAAGAGAAGGGTTTCGGCGGAGAGGGAGACGCGGGAAGAGGGATCGTAGCTGCCGCCGATAGAAACCACGGGCGTCGAGGCCTCGCGATTTTCGACATCGGGCCGGACCGGAGATCGCGGCGTCCGCTGGCCCGCGTCGTTCGTGGCGATGATCGTCTTGCCTGCAATCTGCATGGACATGCTCCTTGCGCCTTCACGCCCCGGGAGCTTGCACCTCTGCTAAGCTCCTTGAGGTCTTCCTTGGGGTAGATCCCAAGGCTTGCGCCAGGCTGGAGCCGGTTAACGCGCTGTTAACCCTCTTGATTTGCCTGCGTTCCCCGCGACTAACCGGCAAGGCAGTGCTTCATTCTGCTTACCAACGAGCGGAGCGGATCCTGATTCTCACAGGAAGGCCGCCATCTTCGGCACGATCGGTAGGTAAGGCGCTTCGAAGAGATCCTCGCGGTCGAAGCGGCTTCCGGTCCGGGTCAGACGCACCATGCGGCACTCGGTCTCGCTCACCATAATGGGGACGAGAAGCACGCCGCCGGAGACGAGGTGATCGGAAAACACGCGCGGCAGGCTGTCGAAAGCCGTGGTGACGAGAATGCGGTCGAAGGTCCCCTCGCCCACAAGGCCCGCACTGCCATCCGCCTGCCGGACGATGACGTTGCGAAGTCCGAGCTTATCGAGGTTTGCCTGGGCGTTGGTCACCAGCGTCTTGTAACGCTCGTAGCTGAGCACACGCTCGGCGATCCGCCCCATCACGGCAGCGGTAAAGCCGCTGCCGGTGCCAATCTCGAGAATGCGCTGTCCGGGCTTGACGCCGAGGGCGTGGAGGGTGCGCACCGCAAAGTCGAAGCCTTCCATGAAGGACCCGCAGTCCAGCGGTACGATGCGGGGAGACAGAGCCTCCTTCTGGTATGGCGCCGGGGCGAACAGGGTGCGAGGCGTCTCCTCGACGGCGTTCAGCAAGCCCTTGTTGGTGATGCCTTCCGCACGCAGACGCAGGACAAGCGCTGCAAACCCTTCCTGCTCCAGAAATCGTGTCGCCATCCGCCTGCCTCCCCTCCCGTTCGCCACGCAGCCCGATTTCGCGGGCCGCGCCATGCGCGCTTATCCGCGTGCGGCTTCGATCCGCGTCAGTCCGCCCATATAGGGCTGAAGAACGTCCGGGACGGTGACGGAGCCATCCTCGTTCAGATAATTCTCCATGACCGCGATCAGGGCGCGACCGACGGCTGTGCCCGAACCGTTCAGCGTGTGAACGAACTTCAGCGCCTTGTCGTCCTTCGAGCGGTAGCGCGCGTTCATGCGCCGGCCCTGAAAGTCACCGCAGACGGAGCAGGAGGAAACTTCGCGGAACGTGTTCTGGCCCGGCAACCAAACTTCGAGGTCGTAGGTCTTGCGAGCGCCGAAGCCCATATCGCCCGTGCAGAGCGTCAGGACGCGATAATGAAGCCCTAGGCGCTTCAGAACCTCCTCCGCACAAGCGGTCATGCGTTCGTGCTCGTCGATCGCCGTCTCGGCATTTGTGATGGAGACGAGTTCGCATTTCCAGAACTGGTGCTGCCGCAGCATGCCGCGGGTGTCGCGCCCCGCGGACCCGGCTTCGGAGCGGAAGGACGGTGTCAGCGCCGTATAGCGCAGTGGCAGCTTTTCGGCCTCGACGATCTCTTCCCGCACGAGATTGGTCAGCGTCACCTCGGCCGTCGGGATCAGCCAGCGGCCATCGGTCGTCCGAAACAGGTCCTCGGCGAATTTGGGAAGCTGCCCCGTCCCGAACATGGCGTCGTCGCGCACCATCAACGGAGAGGATACCTCGGTATAGCCATGCTCGCTCGTGTGGAGATCGATCATGAACTGGCCGAGCGCGCGTTCCATGCGGGCAAGAGGACCGGTCAGCACCGTGAAGCGGGAGCCCGAAAGCTTGGCCGCGCGCTCGAAATCCATATAGCCGAGCGCTTCACCGATTTCGAAGTGCTCCAGCGCCTTGTGGTTCCAGCCGGGACGCGTGCCGATCGTGCGGGTGACGATATTCGCATGCTCGTCGGCGCCGACCGGGACATCGTCGAGGGGGATGTTGGGAAGACGGGAAAGAACGTCGAGAAGCTCGGCATCGATCGCGCGCGTCTGATCCTCAAGCGTCGGCATCGCCGTCTTGAGTTCGGTCACCTCGGCTTTCAGGCGATCGGCCAGCTCGGCGTTTTTCTGCGCCATCGCGGCCCCGATCTCCTTGGAGGCGGCGTTGCGACGGGATTGCATGTCCTGAAGTGCCTGGACGAGGCCGCGGCGCTTTTCGTCCAGTGCGATGAGACTTGCGGCCTGGGCGGGGGCACTGCGCTTTGCCAGTGCCGCGTCGAGCGCTTCGGGATTGTCCCGCACCCATTTGATATCGAGCATCGATCAGTCTCCGGACGTGAGAGACCCGACACTCCGCAGGAAACACGGACGACGCCGCCAGGGTCTGCCGGGCCGCGTCAAGGCCGTCTCACTCCGTTTCAGAAGATCAATCGGTCTTGTCGTCGGCTTCCGCAAGCTCCCGCGACGCCGCATCCTTGGCGCGCTGGCGCTCGATGAGTCGGGCCGTATAGATGGAAATCTCGTAGAGAAGGATCGCCGGGATCGCAAGGCCGATCTGGGAGACCGGGTCCGGCGGGGTCAGGATGGCCGCTGCGATGAACGAGATGACGATCGCATATTTGCGCTTCGCGGCCAGCGTCGCGGCCGTCACGAAGCCGACGCGTGCGAGCAGCGTCGTGATGACGGGAAGCTGGAACACCAGTCCGAATGCGAAGATCAGCGACATGATCAGGCTCAGATATTCCGAGACCTTCGGCAGAAGCTGGATCGAAACTTCGCCCTGCCCGCCCTCCTGCTGCATGTTGAGGAAGAACCACATCACCATGGGCGTGAAGAAGAAGTAGACGAGGGCCGCACCGAGAAGGAACAGCAACGGCGATGCGATCAGGAAGGGCAGAAACGCGGCACGCTCGTTCTTGTAGAGACCGGGCGCCACAAATTTATAGAGCTGCGTCGCGATCATCGGAAAGGCGATGACCAGAGCGCCGAACATGGCGACTTTGATCTGCGTGAAGAAGAATTCCTGAGGTGCGGTATAGATCAGACCGGCCGCACGATGATCGAGCCCTGCCCAGGACACGGCCCACTTATAGGGCTGGACGAGCACGTTGAAGATCTGCTTTGCGAAGAAGAAACAGACCAGAAACGCCACGAAAAATGCGCCGACGGCCCAGATCAGTCGGGCGCGCAACTCGATCAGATGATCGAGAAGCGGCTGGGGCTTGTCTTCGATATCGGCGCTCATGCCTCGTCTCCGCTCTTCGGCGTGATCGGTGTCTCCAGCGGTGCATCGGCTTTAACCGCCTTCTTGCGCCGGCTGATCTTCGCGCCGATCTCGGCGACCTCGGCGTCGCCGGCAAGGGCCGCTGCACGCTTGCGGGGCTTCGCCGGTGCCGTGTCCGGTTCGGCTGTGACGAGCTTCTTGCGGGACGAGACGACCGGCTGTCCCTCACCCGCCGCAGCCACAGACTTTGCAACCCGCTTTCGGGGTTTCGGGCCGACGCTCGTACCGTCTGCAAGCGGTGCTGCGGCCGCCACAGGGACAACGGCCGCAAAGGGCGTTACGGTGGCGAGCGGTGCGGCAGTTACGGCAACAACGGGCGCGGAGACGACAGGTGCTGGAGCGATCGGATGTGCAGCGTTCGTGTCCGGCGCGGGCCCCTCGGCCACGGCAACCGGCTGCTCGGCCGGCGTTGCGACAGACGCTGCGATCTCCGGCGCGGGGGGAATATCCGACATGACGGCCGCCGGTTTATCGTCGGGCCGCGTCGCTTTCTGCAGATCCGCCTTGATGTCGTTGCCCATCTGCCGGAGCGGATTCATCGCCTCGCGCAGGCTGTGTGCCGGGTTCAGTTTCTGCGCGTCGCTCAGCGTCTTGCGCACGTCGTCGAGATCCGCCTCGCGCAGCGCCTCGTCGAACTGATGGCGGAAGTCGGTGGCCATACCACGCATCTTCGACATCATCTTGCCGAAGGTCCGGAGCATCGGCGGAAGGTCTTTCGGGCCTACGACGATGATCAGGACGATGGCGATGACAACAAGCTCGGTCCAGCCGACGTCAAGCATTCTCAGGAACTCCGCACATCATGAGGGATCGCGCAGCAGATGCTGCGCGCCCGTACTGCCTGATCAGCGTACTTCGTCGGATTTATGTTCGACGGTGCGCGGATCGATCGGAGCGGCCTTGTCGTACGGGCCCTTCTCGTAGCCCGGCTTGTCGTAACCGGGTTTGTCGGCGGCATCCGTCTCGTCGTCGGTCATGCCCTTCTTGAAGCTCTTGATGCCCTTGGCGACATCGCCCATCAATTCGGGGATCTTGCCGCGACCGAAAAGCAGCAGGACGACCACGAGCACGATGAGCCAGTGCCAGATGCTGAATGAACCCATTCTCTTAAAACTCCCTGCAAATCCGACAAACCCATCCTGGATGGCCCTGCCTGCCCTGTTCCGTTTTTTTCAAAGCTTTGGCCGGCGTTACCGCCCTGCCCGCAGCCCTTGGTCTTTGTCGGCAGACGCGATTCTCAAGATGGAAACGCGGCCCTGCTTTTCGGACAAAGATCTAAAGGAAACGGCGATGGCGCGCAATGCTCACGCTGTTCAATCCAGCGCGAGCACCGGCCCTCTCATCAGCCTGCATCGTTCAAGCCGATTCTTCGCCGCTCGGCGGGAGAAGGCCGAGTTCCTCGAGGTCGAGGGCGGTGATCGGGTCTTCGTCGTCCGAGAGATCGTCATCACCCGACGGCAGCGGGACATGAAAGTCGGGCGGGATGCGACCGGCGAGCAGACCGGCGCCCTTCAGCTCCTCCAGTCCGGGCAGATCCCGGAGATCCTCGAGGCTGAAATGATCGAGGAAATCGCGGGTCGTCGCGAAGGTCACCGGGCGCCCGGGCGTGCGCCGGCGACCGCGAAAACGCACCCAGCCTGCTTCCATCAACACGTCGAGCGTGCCCTTGGAGGTCTGGACGCCGCGGATATCCTCGATCTCGGCGCGGGTGACCGGCTGATGGTAGGCGATGACGGAGAGGATTTCGAGCGCCGCCCGAGACAACTTGCGCACCTCCTGCGCGTCCGACGACAGAGCAAAGGACAGATCCGCCGCCGTTCGGAACGCCCAGTGGTCTTCGACCTGCACGAGATTGACGCCTCGCGTCGCGTAGAATGCCTTCAGGCGCAGCATGATGCTGCGAACATCCGTCCCGAGCGGCAGGCGTTGCGCCAGATAGGTCTCCGACACGGGTTGAGCCGCGGCGAAGACCAGCGCTTCGGCTACTCTTTCGAGCTCGTCGGCGCGATGAACGTCGTCTCTGTCCCGGACGAGGACGTCGTCCTCCTGGATCTCAGCCATTTCGCGCCTCCAGTTCTGCGATCTCGCCCTCGGTCATCGGGTTCTCGCCTAGCCGGACATAGATCGGGGCGAAGGCTTCGTCCTGGCGAATTTCCAGCCGGCCCTCGCGAACCATTTCGAGCGAAGCGGCAAAGGCGCTGGCGATGGCACTGACACGCTGGCCGGGATCGCCGACATAGCGCAGCAGGAAATGATCGAGTGCAGTCCATTCGGACAGGCCGCCCATCAGCCGCGCGAGAATGAGCCGCGCATCCGCCAGCGACCAGACCTGCCGCCGCTCGATCGTCACCTGCATCACCGCTTCGCGCTGGCGCAGGCTCGCATAGGCCTGCAGCAGGTCGTAGAGCGAGGCCTCATAGGCGGAACTGCGCTCGACCGGGATATGCTCGGGTGTGCCGCGCGCAAAGACGTCGCGGCCGAGCCGATTGCGGTTGACGAGCCGGGTAGCGGCATCGCGCATCGCCTCGAGCCGCTTCAACCGGAACGCCAAAGCAGAGGCCATCTCCTCGCCCGACGGGCCGTCATCCTTGTGCGGTTGGGGAATGAGGAGGCGCGATTTCAGGAAAGCGAGCCAGGCCGCCATGACGAGGTAGTCGGCTGCCAGCTCCAGCCGGATCGAACGGGCGCTTTCGATGAAGGCGATATATTGTTCGGCAAGCGCCAGTACCGAGATCCGCGACAGATCCACCTTCTGGTTTCGCGCCAGATGCAGCAGGAGGTCGAGCGGACCTTCGAAGCCGGCGAGATCGACCACCAGTTCCGCCTCGTGAAGCGCCCGCTCGTCGGCCTGCCACCGGGCTTCCATGGGGACAGTGCCGCGCGCGCGGTCGCGGCGGTCGCCGGGGGTCATCTGGCGCGGACCCGGTATCGTATCTCCGACAGAGAGACGTCAGACACTCGGGAACATCTCCAGGAACTCCGCCCGCAGGGTTGCCTCATCCGAATCATCCGGTTCGCGGAAGCTCGACGCCGCGATGTCGGCGCGCCGGAGCGACGCTCCCGAAAGTTCCGGCACGACACGCGACACAGCCTGCATCTCCTCCATGATGCCGTGGCAGTGAAGAACGAGATCAAGCCCGGCCTCGACAATGCCTCTCGCCCGCGTCTCCATGTCGCCCGCGAGCGCATTCATCGAGACGTCGTCGGACATCAGAAGGCCGTCGAAGCCGATATGCCCGCGGATGATCTCGTCCACGACCTTCCGCGACGTCGTCGCGGGGCGCTCGGGGTCGATGGTGGTGAAGACGATATGGGCCGACATGGCCATGACCTCCGACTTCAACGCGACGAAGGGCACGAAATCGCTGACGGCCAGTTCCTCGAAACTCCGATCGACCACGGGCAGCTTGTGATGCGAATCGACGAGCGCGCGACCATGGCCGGGCATGTGCTTCATGACGGGCAGCATTCCGCCGGCCTTCAGGCCTTCCGCCGCGGCGGCGCCGAGAGCGGCGACCGCCTGCGGGTCGCGCGAATAGGCACGATTGCCGATCGCCTCGCTCATGCCATCCGCCGCCACGTCGAGAACCGGCAGGCAATCCACGTTGATGCCGTAGCGCATGAGGTCGAAGGCGTGCAGCCGCGACATGAGCCAGGCAGCGCGGAGCCCCCGCGCGGAATCGGCGTGAAACTGTGCGCCGATGGCGGCGGCATTCGGATAGGCACCGGCCAGCGGGGGACGGATGCGCTGGACGCGTCCACCCTCCTGGTCGATCAGCACGAGCGCGTTCGGATTGCCGATGCTGTCGCGCAGGCTCGCGACCAGATCCGAAATCTGCGCGGCGTCGCCGATATTCCGTCCGAACAGGATGAAGCCCCAGGGGCGCTCGTCCGCGAAGAAGGCCTTTTCATCCGACGTCAGCGACAGACCCTTGCAGCCAGAGATGAATGCTTTCGATCCGCTCATCGCGTTCCCTCATGCTTTTTCATTCGACATCTATCTTGTGGTTTAAGGACGGATCGCGTCGGAGAGCAAGGCTATTGCGCGCATGCCGACTTCTCCCCGCCTTCAAACGACGAAGGGCGCGGCCGAAGCCGCGCCCTGTGAGACCGTTCGGTCTGAGTCTTAACGCGTGACCAGGCAGCTGCCGCCAGCGCTCTTCAGGCGGGAGCAGAGAGAATTCGCCTCGTCGCGGCTGCCGGCCGGGATGCGGACGCGGTAGTAGGTGCCCTTGCCTGCGATTTCAGCCTTCTTGATGTCGACGCCGCGGCCGGCGATGACGCTGCCGAACTTGCCGGACAGGCTCTTGTAGGACTTCTGCGCTTCGGCTTCCGACGGCAGGGAGGCAACCTGAACCACATAGCTGCCGGGTGCGATCGATGCGGTCTGGACCGGCGATGGTTCGGCGGGCACGCTTGCGGGCGTGGTGGCCGTGGTCGTCGGCGTCGCGAACGTATCGACAGGCTTGCGTGTCGTCGCCTTGGCGGTCTCGATTGGCTTCGTCTGCGGGCGCGCCTCGGGAAGCGGCTGGGCCTTCGCGGTTTCCGCCGAAGCGTTCGACACCGTCGCATCGGCAGCCGCAGCAAGCGCTGCGACCTCGTCCTGTGCAGGGGTCGCCAAAGCCGGCGTATTCGGCGTGCTGGCCTTCAACGTCTTGGCGGCAGGCGCGACCGCGGCAACGACCGGCGCTTCTTCCGGTGCCAGGTCTTCGCGAGCGACCAGTGTGCCGTCCGGACGCACGATCATGGTGCGGACCTTGCGTGGTGCAACGGCGGGGGCTGCATCCTCGGCTGCGGCACTGGCCTGCGCGTCGCCATCGTCCGGCATCAGGCGGTCGGCACCTTCGTCGTCGGCCGGCAGGCCGTCGAGGCCGTTCGCACCTTCGAGCGGCAGGCTTTCCGGCGTCAGCGTCCGCTGGACGACATCCATCGGCTCCTCGGTCGAGGAAACCAGTGTGCCCTGCTGCGGCGCTTCTTCCTGTGCACCCGCGACCCGGTCGTAAACGGCCTTGTCCTGATTCGGCACGGTCTTGCCGCCCTTCTCAAGAGGAACCATCTTGGTCGGGGCCTTGTCGGCAAGAATGATCTGCGGCTCGCCGCCGGCAAAAGAGGATCCGACATTGCCCATCATGGTATAGGCACCGACACCGCCGGCGATCAGCACGATGGCCGCCGCGCCTGCGAGAAGGAACAGCTTGCCGCGCGGACGGGCATCGTTGTCGTTCCCATAGGCCGGCTCGGCGGAACGGTCGCCCTGCCCGATCACTTCCTGGCGCTGGCTCATCGAACGGCGGAAGTCTTCTTCCATCGCCCGCTCGAAATCGGCAAACTCTTCGTGTGACGACCGGGCCGGGGCAGCGGCGCCGGCAATGCCGACCGCAGCAGCGGCGGCAGCACCGCTATGTCCGCGTTCGGATTCCTGACGTCCCGCACTGAAGATCTGCGCCATTTCGGCGTCGATATCGAGATCGTAGTCACCGGAATCGAGCTGCAGATTCTGCTCCTCGATCACGGGAAGCTGGGGCACGTCGATTTCGCCGGTGGCCGCAACGCCGTAATCCGCCTCGGCAATCATCGAGGGATCGAAGGGCAGCTCGGCCTCCGTGAAGGCCTCGACCGGCTCCTCGATCGCGGCAACCTCGTCGGCTGCCATATCGAGTTCGATGTCGATGTCGGAAAGATCGATCTCGAAATCGTCGAAGTTGAAATCAGGCTCCGGCTCTGCGGCAGCTACCGGCATGGGCTGCACGGCGGCGGCGGCGATCGGAGGCGCGACGAAGGCGGCGGCCACTGCAGCCGGAGCCTGTACGCTTGGCGCCCGGGGCGCCGCTGCACTTAGAGCCTGCACATTGGCAGCCGGCGCACTGGAAGCCTGCGCAACAGGAGCCTTCATGACGGGGGCAGCCACCACAGGTGCGGCAGCAACCGGCGCCGGCATGACCGGAGCGGCGGGGGCGGGAGGCAGAGGCGTTGCAAAGGTGCGGTTTGCCCCCGTGCTGAGCGCCACGGGCGTTGCGCGGCTGAAGTTCGGCGTGAAGGGAAAATTGTTCTTCCGTGCCGCTTCCGTGGCAACAGCCGGACGGACAGGCGGATTGGGAACAGCGAACGATTCGACAGTGTCCAGCAACGGATCGACGTGAGCGCGAACAGCGGGGACAGGCGCGACCGGCATTTGCGGCACGTGGACCGGCTCGGCCGCAGACCCGAGAGACATTTCGAGTTCGTCGCCGAGATCGATCGCCGGTTCGGAATGACGAACGTCGGCAGGACGGGGCTCGGAACGAACCGGCTCCGAAAAAGCGTGGACGGCAGGCTCCGGCTGCGCATCGAATGTCGGCTCGACATGACGCGGCGCCTGCTGCATGGGCTGCGGAGCGAACACCGGCTGAGCATGCGACTGTGCGGCAACAGGAACGGGTTCGACGATCGCCTGCAACGGGGCGACGGGCTCGGGTGCCGCGGGCGTGTCGTACGCCTCGAACTCGCGCATCAGCTCCTCTTCCAGATCGACGATCGGGTCGTAGCGAACCGATTCCCGATGACGTTCCAGCTCCTGGAGCTGCTGCAAGGCGGGGCGATTGTCGTAGCCGACAATGCGGGCCAGTTCGCTCAACGGATCTTCATCCGGGAACGCGTTCGGGTCCACATCTGCGCTTCGTGCCAACTGTTTGTCTGCCATTCGCTCCACTCACAAATACTGGGCCGGTCGTGCCAGTCCAATATGGGGAAATGGTGACATGCTATCGCATCTCGTTCGGGGCGTCCGTCCCTGTGATATCAAGGCCGGACCTCAAAACAGAGGCAACCGCATGCACCAGTCCTAGTCTGGCAAGGCTCAATTCTCTACTTTTATCGTTAATAAAGCGTAAGCCCGGAAAATCTTTGCCCTTGTTCCAGTGCCCATGGAACGAACTGGCCAGATCGTACAGATAAAATGCGATGCGATGCGGCTCCTGCGCCAGTGCAGCCGATTCGACGATACGCGGATATTCTGCCAGTTTCGCGATCAACTGCAACTCGCTCGGATCCGCGATATGGGTTCCCAAAGCCGCGGCGTAGTCGATGGCATCGAGGTCGAGATCCGGAAAGGCTTCGGCCGCCTGCCGGAAGATCGAGCGGCAGCGCGCATGCGCGTACTGGACATAGAAGACCGGATTGTCCTTCGACTGCTCGGTGACCTTGGCGAAGTCGAAATCGAGCGGCTCGGAATTCTTCCGGTAGATCATCATGAAACGCACGGAATCGCGCCCGACCTCGTCCACGACATCGCGCAGCGTGACGAAATCGCCGGAGCGCTTCGACATCTTCACAGGCTCGCCGTTGCGGTAGAGCTTGACGAGCTGGCAGAGGAGCACGGTGAGCTTGACGGAGCCGCCGGACACGGCGCGCGCCAGCGCTTCCAGCCGCTTGACGTAGCCGCCGTGATCGGCGCCCAGCACATAGATCATCTCTTCGAAGGAACGATCGAACTTGTCCTTGAAGTAGGCGACGTCGGCGGCAAAATAGGTGTAAGAGCCATCCGACTTGATCAGCGGACGATCGATATCGTCTCCGACGTCGGTCGAGCGGAACAGCGTCTGCTCGCGATCCTCCCAGTCTTCCGGCACCTGTCCTTTCGGCGGCGGCAGGCTACCCTTGTAGACATGGCCCTTGAACGTCAGGTCGTTGATGGCGGCGCGAATACGCTGCGCTCCATCGGCATGGAGCGTGCGTTCCGAGAAGAAGACATCGTGATGCACGTTGAGCGCGGCCAGATCCTCCCGGATCATCGCCATCATCGCGGCAATGGTGCGCTCCTTGACGAGCGGCATCCAGCCGTCCTCGGTCATGCCGAGCAGGCTCGCGCCGAATTCCTGCGCCAGCGCCTCACCGACCGGGACAAGGTAATCACCGGGATAGAGACCGGCGGGGATCTCGCCGATCGTTTCGCCGAGGGCCTCGCGATAGCGCAGCATGGCGGACTTGGCGAGCACGTCGATCTGCGAACCCGCATCGTTGATGTAGTATTCCTTGGTCACGTTCCAGCCGGCAAAGCCGAGGAGGTTCGCCAGGGTATCGCCCACAACGGCGCCCCGGCAGTGGCCGACATGCATGGGACCGGTCGGATTGGCCGAGACATATTCCACATTGATCTTGCGCCCGGCGCCGACCGTGCTGCGGCCATAGTCGTTTCCGGCCGTGACGATGGCGGCGAGAAGACGCTGCCAGTAGCCGACCGACAGGCGCAGGTTGATGAAGCCGGGACCGGCGACCGAGACTTCGGCGATATCGGCATCCTGCCGGAGGGCGGCCGCGATCGTCTCGGCCAGAGCGCGCGGATTGGTGCCGAGCGGCTTGGCCAGCACCATGGCGGCATTGGTGGCGACATCGCCATGGCTCGGATCGCGCGGGGTTTCGACCGCCACGCGAGCGAAATCGACCTCTGAGCGATTTTCCTTCACCAGATCAATGGCTTCAAGGACGTTCTTCACTCTGGCTTCGAGATCGGTGTAAATGTTCATGATATCCATCGTCCGGGAGGGCGCGCCTCATCAGGCCGCGGTCCGCATCAAGGTGGCCCGGCTCTCGACGGACCGAAATCCTCAACCGGGCGGGTGGCTGGCGCTCTAGCGCAAATCCGGGGTGTGGTCAAACAAGCGCCGGTGCGTCGAGATCGCATAGGTATCGGTCATTCCGGCGATGTAATCCGCGACGTGGCGCGCCTTTGCAGGCTCGGCAAGGCCGGCGATCTGGTCAATCCAGTAGTGCGTCTGCATCTCGCGCGGCTCGGCCATGAACGCGTGATAGAGATCGACCACGATCCGGGCGGCGTTCTCGCGGACCCGCATCACGTCGGTGTGCCGGTAGATGCGGGTCATCAGCATGCGCTTGATCTGCCGGTCGGTCTCGGCCATCGCAGGCGAAAAGGTCGCAACGACGCGACCGGCGTTCCGGACATCCGTCGCGCTCTCGGGGCGCAGATCGCGGAGGTTTTCCTGTGCGACGCCGATGACGTCCTCGACCATGGCGGTGATCTGCCGCCGCATGATCTCATGGGTGAAGCGGGCTGCCTCCAGGCCGGGATACTTGGCGCGAACCTCCTGCATGAGACCGGCAAGGAACGGGATTTCCTCCAGCATGTCGAAGGTCAGATAGCCCGAGCGCAGGCCATCGTCGATGTCATGTGTGTTGTAGGCGATATCGTCGGCGATGGCGGCCACCTGCGCCTCGAGGCTTGCAAACGTGCCGAGCTCGAGGTCGTACAGGGCGCAGTAGTCGAGGATCGGCTGGGGCACGACGGGATGGCGAGGATCGGCGGACGGGCCCGTGAGAGGTCCGTTGTGCTTGACCAGGCCCTCGAGGCTCTCCCATGTCAGGTTCAGGCCGTCGAACTCGGCATAGCGCCTCTCCAGCTTGGTGACGATGCGAAGCGACTGGGCGTTGTGATCGAACCCGCCATAAGCCGCGAGCACCTCCTGAAGCGCGTCTTCGCCCGTGTGGCCGAACGGCGTGTGGCCGAAATCATGGACAAGCGCCACGCCCTCCGCCAGATCCTCATCGAGGCGCATGGCGCGCGCCAGCGCACGCGCGATCTGCGCGACCTCGATCGTGTGCGTCAGCCGGGTCCGGTAATGATCGCCATCGGCCGCGATGAAAACCTGGGTCTTGTGCTTCAGCCGGCGAAACGCCGTGGTGTGGACGATGCGGTCGCGGTCGCGCTGGAAATCCGAGCGGGTCGTGCTGGTGCCCTCCGGGTACAGTCTTCCCCTGCTCGTCCAGGGATCGGACGCGAAAATTGCCCGCTGGCCCGTGCCGAAACCTAGTGCATCCTTATCCAAAGCCATTTGCATGCAGCATCCCATTGACGCGGTTTTAAAGCCTTCATACCTATAGTGTCGGCCGCATGAAAGCATGGACTGCAATCCTACGCGATGATCCGTTCAGAATCATGACGTTGGCGGCCGCAGCGCAGACCATGGATACGGATTTCTTCGTAACCGACGACAAACTCTCCGGATCTTGACCCCGGCAGGAGACAACAAATGACCGATATCACCGTAACGCTCTCCGATTCCGCCGCCAAGCGCATCGCCACGATCCTCAGGGCGGATAGCGACAAGCACGCCATGCGCGTCTCCGTCGAAGGTGGCGGCTGCTCAGGCTTCTCCTACAAGTTCGATCTGGTCGATGACGGCTCGGCGGACGATCTCGTTCTGGAAAAAGGAGAGGCCAAGGTTCTGATCGACAGCCTGTCGCTCGTCTATATGGAAGGGTCCGAGATCGACTTCGTCGACAATCTGCTCGGCCAGTCCTTCCAGATCCGCAACCCGAATGCCGTCGCGAGCTGCGGCTGCGGGACAAGCTTCTCGATCTGACGCCTTCTGTGGATCCGACTGAACGTGTCGGATCCGAAAAGGACCGCAAGGTCTTGTAATTATTTAATTACATACGCAGTTTCAGAGGTAGGGCGAGCCCAGCCAGAAGACCCGATCGAGCAGACGCGTGAAAAACGGTCGCGCGCGGAGCGCCGCAAGGGTCACCTCGCGCGACGCGCTGCGGACATCTTCGAAACGCCGATCGAGGTCGGCGGCGAAGGTCGGATCGAGCACTTCGAGGTCGATCTCGAAGTTCAGACGCAGCGATCGGGGATCGATGTTCGATGAGCCGATATAGGACCAGCGTCCATCGATCGTCAGCAGCTTGGAATGGTTGAAGGCGCCTTGCGCCCGCCACACACGGCAGCCGCCCTTCAGCACCTGATCGAACTGCGCCGTCATGGCGCGATCGACGAGGGTCAGGTTGTTGACGGCAGGTACGACGATATCGACGTGGACGCCCCGCAGCGCCGCCGTGACCAGCGCGCTCACCAGTTCCCGGTCCGGCAGGAAGTACGGCGACATGATCCGGATGCTCTTCCGGGCGACCGAGATCGCTCCCATAATCATCTTGTGATTGGCTTCGTTCGCCCGGTCCGGGCCTGTGGGTATGACGCGCATGATCATCGGCGATTTTCGCTCGCTGTCCGGCGGCGGCGTGACGCCCCAGACGTCGCCTTCCAGCACTTCGGCATTGGCGAATTGCCAGTCTTCGCAGGCGACGTGCAGAAGATCGGCGACCACGGGTCCCCGAACCTCGAAATGCGTGTCGCGGGCTTCCTCGCCCGTCGCGAACTCCGCGGTGAAGCCCGCCCGGATGTTCATGCCCCCGGTAAAGGCCACGCCGCCATCGACCACGAGGATCTTGCGGTGGGTCCGCAGATTGGCATAGGGCAGCCGCAGGCCCATGACGATATTGCCGTTGAAGGTTCGTGTGGTGACGCCGCCCTTTCGCAGGTAGCCGACGATGCTGGGCACGGAATAGCGGGCGCCGACCGCGTCGATCAGCACGCGCACCGCGACACCCCGCTCTGCGGCAGCGATCAGCGCGTCGGCAAAGCGCAGGCCGACCGGGTCCCGGTCGAAGATATAGGTTTCCAGCAGGATCGAGCGGCGCGCGCCTGCGATCGCCTCCAGCATGCGCGCATAGGCGATGTCGCCGCCTTCCAGCATGACGATCTGGTTGCCGGCCGACATGTGGTGCCGGCTGACCTTGTCGCCGAGGACTTTCATGGAGCAGAAGCGTTGACCGAAACGTTCGGCAATCAGGGCATCGGTGACATCGAAACGCCGAAGCGCGTCGGCCGTCCTGTCTTTCAGGAGCGACCGCTGCAGGCCGATGGAGCTGCGCCGGATGCGATTGATCCCCGCGACGGCATAGATGATGGCGCCGAGGACGGGCGACAGGACGATCACGCCGACCCAGCCCAGCGCCGCCCGCACCTCATCCTTCGTCATGGTGGCGTGGATGGCGGCGGGAACGCCGAGAAGCACCGAGAGAACGGCAAGAATATGCGGCCAGTAGGTGGCAAGCGTCTGGATCATGCTCCCCGACTTATCCCTTCTCATCGACAATGGCGTGACGTGCCGTGCTGACTTAGCGCAGACAGGCGCAAAGGTGTATCGCAGAGCGGCGATTCTTTGCCCGCCGGCGCTCACCCTGCGACGCGCGCGAGCGCACGGCGACGCCGAATTTCCTTTAGCTGCGTTTGTCAATTCGGCCGGTGCGCTTTAAGACGACGGGGCAGCCACGGGAGACAGAGACCATGAAGATCGCGACCTGGAACATCAACGGCGTCAGGGCCCGTATCGACGCTCTCCTCGCCTGGCTGCAGGAGTCGCGGCCCGACATCGCCTGCCTGCAGGAGATCAAGACAGTGGACGAGGGCTTTCCCAAAGCCGAGATCGAGGCGCTCGGCTACCACGTGTTCACCCACGGTCAGAAAGGCTTCAACGGCGTCGCCCTGCTGACCCGGATCAAACCGGACGAAATCACCAATGGGCTTGCCGGCGATGATGAGGACGCTCAGTCTCGTTTCATCGAGGGCGTCTTCTCGATCGAGAGCGGCGTGATCCGGGTCTGCTCGCTCTATCTGCCGAACGGCAACCCGCCGGAAACCGAAAAATACACCTACAAGCTGGCCTGGATGGAGCGGCTCCAGTCCTTTGCCGCGGCACGGCTGATGCTCGAGGAACCGCTGATCCTTGCCGGCGACTATAACGTGATTGCGGAGCCGCATGACTGCTGGGATCCGCGCGTCTGGGAGAACGATGCGCTTTTCCTGCCGCGCACGCGGGCGGCGTTCCGCCGGCTTGAGCAGCTTGGCCTGACCGATGCGGTGCGTGCCACGACCGACGCGGCCTCGCATTATTCCTTCTGGGATTACCAGGCCGGCGCCTGGCCCAAGAACCATGGCATTCGCATCGACCACCTGATGCTGTCACCCGAAGCGACCGATTGCCTGATATCGACCGATATCGAGAAGCACGTCCGCGCCTGGGAAAAGCCGTCCGACCATGTCCCGGTCATTGCGCATTTCGATTTCAGGCCGAAAGAGGTCGTGGCGGCGTAAAGGGCAGCGCCTGCCGTCGTCTGAGAGAATGCGCGGCGGCCCGCGCGTCTCGAAAGCGAAGGCCGGTTTAGTCGGCTTCGCCGGATCGGATCGTGTGGGACATGTTGATCGCGACGCGGCGGTCGGTTTCGGTGGCCAGAGAGAACGCCTGTTCCTGCATCGGCTGCAGCCACTGCCGATCCTTCGGCGAGCACTGGTCGAGCGCGGCGGTCATATAGGCAAGACCACGGACAGTCTGGCCTTCCTGGAAGATGACGTTTCCAAAGACGCCCATGGCACCGGCGTGCCCCTTCTTGCGGGCGCGGTTGAGCCACTTCTTCGCCTGCTGAACGTTGACGCTTCCGCCATCGCCCGAGAGCAGCATCTTTGCCAGCTGGAACTGGGCTTCTGCGACGCCGAAGGTCGAGGCGGCCTGGAAATAGAGCTGGCGCGCCTGGCTGAGATCGGCGGACACGGGGGTATCGGGAATTCCGCGGCGATAATAGCCGGCGAGCGAGATCAAAGCGTTGACGAAATAGCCGGTGTCCTGCGACCCTGGCTCGACACCGTTTTCGGCGATTTCGCTATAGATCTTGAAAGCTTCGAGGTCGTTTTCGGTCACGCCGTCGCCATCGGCATACATATTCGCCAGAGCCCAGCGGGAGGCCGTATGGCCCTTCTCCGCGGCGTAGCGATAGGCTTCGACCGCTTCGTCCTTGCGGCCGTTCTTGTAAGCGGAGAAGCCGAACTTGAAGAGCGCGAACGGACCCGATTCCTTCGTCACGCCCGCATTTGGATCGAAGGCGCGAACCGCGCCGCAAGACGCCCCAAGCGCAGCCGCCAAACTCAATACCACCAACGTCAACGACCTGCATTCGCGTAGCATATTCGTCAAAATCTTCCGTTCAACCCGGCTCGCTTCATGTTCGATCCGGCGCTTCCCCACTCGCTTCATGCCTTGACGGAATGCTGCGGCGACCCCTCGCCCGCATCCCCTCGTCGCAACCGGTGTCGGCTGCCGTCGTCTCACCGATCAAAGCCAGCCTAGCGCCGATTTTCGGCGACACTGCGGCCCGTCTTCAACCCTCGGCAGAACCGGGGTTCCCCCTACCGGTTTCCCCGCTGACATTCTCGAAGTTCGCCATGTAACATCATGAAACATCACTACTTCGTTTCCACCGCCAAAAATTGTTCCCGTTGCTGCACACTGAGGCTTCAGGGGGAACATTCTCCGGCTGTGGGGAGATCGATGCTCTTTGTTTGTGGCGGGAAATAGACTGAAACAAGGGCCCGCCGGGGCCGCCAAACCATTCACTCGGCGTGTTGCGGAATCATCACAAATCGCGTGTGTCCGGGCGCTTTTTCCCGTCGCCGAAGCATTGCGGAAACGTCTCGCGACATCCGCCGCCTTGAGATCGGCACCCGACCGAGAGCAACCCCCAAATGCAAAAGCGCCCGGCTGTGAACCGGGCGCATCTGGATAGGACATCGCGTACGAAAAATCAGAAGCGAACTTTCAGCGACGTCGATACGGCAGTGACGACGTCGTTGCCGTAATCGTAGCTCACGTCGTCTCCGAACGGGACGCCGTTGACCGTGGTCGAGCGGGAAGAACCGCTCGTTAGGATGCCGACTGCACCGGCGAGGCGGAATTCGACGTTTTCGACCGGCTTGTAGGCGACGCCCGTCCCGAGCGTCCAGGTGTCGCTCTGCGTGTTGATCACCGTGCTGGTGCCGCGATCCCATGTGAGGCTGAGCGCGCCGCTCCACTGATCGTTGAACTTATGCCCAACGCCTGCGGTGACCGTCAGTCCGTCGCGATAGAGGAGATCGAGACTGGTGCAGGGTGTCAGCGGGCTCGCCGTTGCAGGGCAGAAGCCGACCGACTGCAGCACGCTCCAATCGGTCCATTTGATCGAGCCGAAGGCGAGCCAGTCGGGCGCGATGCCGGTCTGGATCTTGTACTCCAGCGACTGCGGTACGGATGCTTCCCCGGTTACCGCGTATTTGCCGAACGTGATCGGGACCGCTGGTCCGAGCGGACCGGGCACGGTCACCTCGGTCAAGTCGATCGTTCCCTCGATGTCGTCGAACTTCACTTCGCTGTTGTAGACGAGGCTCGTCAGGAAGGCATATTCGGGAATCTCATAGGCCAAACCGACGCGGCCACCCCAGCCATTGTCTTTCAGATCGAGGCGCCCGATGCCGTTGCCCGTGCCATAGAAGTTCGGAGCGACCAGACGCTCCTTGTAGCCTTCGACTTCCTGATAGAAGCCGCCGGCGATGACCCGGATCTTGCCCGGTCCCATGGCCCACTTATAGGAACACGTCACCGCATAATTGTCGGTTTCGATCTTCGTCTTGGTATTGTCGTTGGCTCCGATCCAATTGCGGCCGGGATCGAGATCGGCGCCGAAAGGCTGCGAGTAATCGGCCATGCAGTCGATGCCGCTATCGCCGAGCGCTGCCTTGATGCCGACGCGCGGGACCCAATAGCTATCGGTATCGCGCACCGATGTCGAACCGCCGCCGAGGCCATTCGAGCCGAGACCGTTGGCAGGATTGGTGTCACGGGCGTTCTTGAGATCGCGCTGCGGATTGACATAGGTCGTCGTGGCTTCCAGCGCATAGGCGGAGGGATCGAACAGAAGATCGATGTTGTAGCCACCGCGCTCCAGGCCACCTGCGTGAGCCGACGTGGCCGTCATCGCGGCGAGAACGGCCGTCGTGATCGCCAATCGTGTAAAACTGATATTCATGTAACCTCCCACTCAATCGGCGGCACACCCTCGGATGCCCCCTGATTGAACATGAGGATATTCGAATAGACCACAAATGCAATTCCCAGAAATTGATGGTTACATCTCGTTACGTGCAAAAATTGACGTAAGAATTTCGTCTGCACGTCAAAAACGCGCGTATTTGGAAATTTTTTTCTAAGGTTGCCCTCTTAACCCGAACAGCTGGCATGAATTTGCTCTGGTGCCTCCACTGTCACCAACAAGTCACAACCTGCCCTTTTTCTGACATGTTTCATTGCTGCGCTGCGTCAAACGGGAGCTTTCGACCAGATCCAGCCCTGAACGCCTTGATCATCGTCGCCGGCTTTCCAATCGCTGAGTCGCGACGACAAAATCGTCGCCGTTTGAAAGGCCCTTGAACGACAAAGGGCCGCGACAATGGCGCGGCCCTCCGAATGCTGTCGGTCGTTCTCGTTTTGCCTAAGACGCAGGCTCAGCCAGCATCCGCGATGCGACCGAGGGCCACGTCGAGGGCCGTCTTCTGGCCGTCGAGTTCGACCAGACGTTCCCGCTCCGCCTCCACGACCTCCGCCCGCGCATTCGCGACGAACTTCTCGTTCGACAGCTTTCCCAGGATGCGCTGGCGCTCGATCTCGACCTTGTCGATCGCCTTGGCAAGGCGCGCTCTTTCGGCAACGAGATCGATCAGGGCTCCGAGCGGCAGGCAGAACGTCGCCTCTCCGACCACGATCTGCGCACTTCCCTTGGGGGCCGTCGTCGTCACCTCGATCGCATCGACGCGGGCAAGGCGGCGAATGGCGGCGGCATGACGCTCCAGCCGTTCGCGCGTGGACATGCCGGCATCGACCACCACCAGAGGCGCGATCGCCGACGGGGGCACGTTCATCTCGGAGCGGACAGAGCGAATGCCCGAGACGAGATCGATCAGCCAGTTGATCTCGGCCGCCGCATGCTCGTTGGCAAACCCGGCGGACGGCCAGGCTGCATGGCAGAGAAGACCGTCGCGCGTGGTGCCTTCATCGGCCGTTGCCGCCCAGAGCTCTTCCGTCATGAAGGGCATGAAGGGATGCAACAGCTTGTAGGCCTCTTCGAGAACGTAGGCGACGCAGGCCTGCGACTCAGCCTTTGCAGCCGCATCGTCGCCGGCAAAGACAGGCTTCAGCAGTTCCAGATACCAATCGCAGACGGCGTTCCAGACGAAACGATACAGCCCGCCGGCCGCTTCGTTGAAGCGGTAGGTCTCGATCGCCGTCGTGACCTCCCGGACCGTGCGCGACAGTTCCGTCAGGATCCACTGGTTGACGGGCAGGACGCAGGCTTCCGGCAGAAAGGACGGATCGGCCTTGACGCCGTTCATCTCGGCAAAGCGCGTCGCGTTCCAGAGCTTGGTACCGAAGTTGCGGTAACCGGCGATGCGCGCCGGATCGAGTTTCACGTCGCGTCCCTGCGCCGCCATGATGGCCAGCGTGAAGCGCAGAGCGTCGGCCCCGTATTCGTCGATCAAATCGAGCGGATCGATGACGTTGCCTTTCGACTTCGACATCTTCTGCCCGTTCTTGTCGCGAACGAGGGCGTGGACATAGACGGTGTGGAACGGCTCGACCGGATTGCCGCTCTCGTCCTTCATGAAATGAAGGCCCATCATCATCATCCGGGCAACCCAGAAGAAGATGATGTCGAAGCCGGTGACCAGCACGTCCGTCTGGTAGTATTTCTTCAGCTCCCTGGTCTGGTCGGGCCAGCCCAGCGTCGAAAACGGCCAGAGTGCCGACGAGAACCAGGTATCGAGAACATCCTCGTCGCGGGTCAAAATCTCGCCGACGGCAAAATTCTCGATCCGGTCCTGAACCAACGCCTTCATCGGGCCCTCGTGCGAGAGGTAGTGCTGGATAGCGGCGTGCAGCGCCTCCTCTTCCGACTTCTCGACGAAGACCTGACCATCGGGTCCGTACCAGGCCGGGATCTGGTGCCCCCACCAGAGCTGACGGGAGACGCACCACGGCTGGATATTCTCCATCCACTCGTAATAGGTCTTCTCCCAGTTCTTCGGGACGAAATTGGTGCGACCTTCGCGAACGGACGCGATGGCAGGCTTGGCGAGCGTTGCCGCATCGACATACCATTGCTCGGTCAGCCGCGGCTCGATCGGCACGCCGCCGCGGTCGCCATGGGGGACCATGTGCTTGTGCGGCTCGATCTTGTCCAGCAGGCCGCGCTCTTCAAACAACGACACGATGATCTTGCGGGCCGCGAAACGCTCGACGTTCTCGAGGATCTCGATCAGGGCATCCAGTTCGCCCGTGGCCGGCAATCCTTCGAGGAAGTCCTCGTTTTCCTTCAGCGTCACATGGCCATCGGTCGTCAGGATGTTGATCTTGCGCAGGTCATGACGACGGGCGACCTCGAAGTCGTTGAAATCGTGGGCCGGCGTCATCTTGACGGCGCCGGTGCCGGCGGTCGGATCTGCGTAATCGTCGCCGACGATCGGGACACGGCGTCCGACGAGCGGCAGCACGACGTGCTTGCCGATGATGGCGCGATACCGCTCGTCTTCCGGATTGACCGCGATGCCGGTGTCGCCAAGCATGGTTTCAGGCCGGGTTGTCGCAACGATCAGGTAGTCGCGCGTCTCGAACGCGGTCGGCGCACCCTCGTCGTTGAAGGCGACGGGATGCTGATAGGTGACGCCCGGCTCCAGCGGGTAGCGCAGGTACCAGAGATTGCCGGCCACTTCGATCTGCTCGACCTCAAGATCCGAGATCGCGGTGAGCAGCTTCGGATCCCAGTTGACGAGGCGGTTGTCCTTATAGATCAGGCCCTGCTTGTAGAGCGTGACGAAGACCTCGAGGACCGCCTCGGAGAGCCCCTCGTCCATGGTGAACCGCTCGCGCGACCAGTCGCAGGAGGCGCCGAGGCGCTTCAACTGGTTGAAGATCAGCCCACCCGATTCGCCCTTCCATTCCCAGATCCGGTCGACGAAGGCCTCGCGGCCCATGTCGCGCCGGCCGGGAAGCTGCCGTTCCATCAACTGCCGCTCGACGACCATCTGGGTCGCGATGCCGGCATGGTCCATGCCGGGCTGCCACAGCACGTCCTTGCCGCGCATCCGCTCGAAGCGGATCATGATGTCTTGCAGCGTGTTGTTGAGCGCATGGCCCATATGCAGCGAGCCGGTCACGTTCGGCGGGGGAATGACGACGCAGAACGGCTCGGCGCCGGGCTTGGCGCCCGCACCGGCGCGAAATGCGTCGGCATCGTCCCAAAGCTTGGCGATACGCGGTTCGACCGCAGCGGAATCATAGGTTTTGTCAAGCATTTCGGAGCCAAACATGCTGGTGGATGTGGGAGGCTTGTAAACCGGAACGGCGCAAGCGCGCAACATTCCGCCCCGTGAATATGGGTGGCGTGGTTCAAGGATGCAAACGAAGCCCACCGGTGCGTCCCGGCGGGTGGACTGGCGTTTCAGCCAGCCGTCAGAACGAGAGAAAAACAGCGGCTCCGGCCTGTCGCCACTGTCTGCAGGCGTTCCTAGCGCCGAGGACCGCGTGCCACACGCTCGATTTCCTCGCGGACGAGGCGCTCAACCAGCGTCGGAAGATTGTCGTCGAGCCACTCCTGCAGCATCGGCCGCAGCATGTCCTCGGCGATCTCGTCGAAGGAGCGCCGTGGGCTGCTGTCGATCGCCAGCGCCAATTCACCGAACGAGCGCGAAACCTGTTCGCTCACGGCGTCCGAGAGGATCGCGGAGACATCCTTGCCACGCGCCTCGGACGGTGCGTCCGTTACAGAAGGAGCGGCGGCGGGTGTTTCCGGCTGGGTGGTCACGGCAGCTCCGGGATGGGACATGTCGGCTGAAGCCGGTTCGTCCAGAGGAATATGCGGCGCGGCGAGATGAGGCGCAACGACATCGCGGGCCATGGCGCGGATGGAGGCCTCGACCTCCGCCTGATGCGCACGATCGCGCTCGCTCGGCGCTTCGACGGGTGAGGGTTCGCGATAGCTTGCGCTGGCCGCAGGCTCCGGACGCTGGGGCGTCGTGGCGTCGATCTGCGGCAGAGGTTGCGCGCGCTCCTGTCGCGATGCGGGCTGAGGTGCCCTCGCCTGCACGTCACGGGCCGCGGCGACAGGGTCGCGCGGCATCGTCTGACGCTCGGACGCGGCACGAACACGGGCCGCGACATCGGCCAGCGAAAGCGGAGCCGAGGCGGGCGCGCGGGCGGCCTCCTCACCCGGATAGGCCGGAACCGATGCCGAGGCGGGCTGATGCTCGGAGCCGCCTTCCGTCGTGTCGAAATCCGGGAATACCGTATCGTCGATCGTCAGTTGGATCTCTTCCGCCTGTTCCTCATCGAGATAGGCGCGGTCGCTCGAATAATAGGTGTCGGACATCGGGCCGTGGTCATTGGCGGGAAGCCCCGGACCGGTCGCCTCGTTGCTTTCGATGATCTTGCGGATCGAAGCCAGAATTTCGTCCATAGACGGTTCGCGCGCCAGGTTCGATTGTGCCATTGCAGATCCTCGTTTCATTCAACGCGCGCGCCGCGACACGCAGAGCCTGATGATCCTTAAGCGACTTGGCCGGTTGGCGGAATGCCGCGAATCATCCTCCCCGGATGATGCACAGATTTGTTTCTCCCGTCATCCTGTCCGACGCATCGAGGCGAGGACGCGGTTCAGCGGTTTTGAGGCGGGCTTACGCCGAACCACTTGTTCTTCACGGCTTCGTAGTGCGCTTCCGGCCGGTATTCGGCAACCTTGAGGTTCTGACCGCGAACCGTCAGCGCGCCCATGCTAGCGAGAAGCGAGTAGCTTGCGACCACGGCATTTCGCTGCGATGCGGCCAGGCTTTCGCGGGCGATGAGCACGGATTGCTGGGCGTCGAGCACATCGAGCGTCGTGCGCTGCCCGACCTTGCGCTCCTCGATAACGCCGGCCAGGGCCTGGTTGGCGGCGCGGATCTGCTCCTTGTTCGCCGCGATGGAGGCGCGGGCGGCGTCCAACTGGGCGTAGGCGCTGATGACGGTCTTCTGGACATCGAGGCGGACGCTGTCGACGACAATGCGCTGCTGTCCCGCCCGTTCCTTGGCCTGACGGATCTGACCATATTCGGCGCCGCCCTGATACAAGGGCACCTGAAGGCGGGCGACGATTGAGCCTGACGTATTGTCGATGCCGCCATTGCTCGCGGCGTCGCCGGTGTTGCGGCTGACGGAGCCCTGGATCGTCACGCCGGGCAGCATGGTGCCCTCGGCCTGCTTGACCCGGTAGCCTGCCGCATCCACGGCATATTCGGCCGCGATGATCTGCGGATTATCCCTGAAGCCTGCGGCAACGGCCTGATCCATGTTGCGGGGCATGCCGTTTTTGGCGGGCGACGCCGCCTTGATGTTGCGCGGCGCATCGCCGACGACCTGAACGTAGACCGCCTCGCTTTGTTTCAGCTGGGAGACGGCGGTGGCCAGCAGCGCCTTGGCGTTTGCAAGCTCCGCCTCGGCCTGGCTCACATCCGTCCGGGTGCCCTCTCCCACCGTCAGGCGGGAATTGGCGGCCTTCAGCTGCTGCTTGAGAAAGGCCAGGTTCTGGCGGCGAATGCCGACCACCTCTTGGTCGCGCACGATATTGGCATAGGATTCCGCAGCCGACAGGAGAATCGAAATCTCGTTGGCTTTCAGGTTCTCGCGACTGGAAAGGACGGTCGATTCGGAGGCACGCACGTCATTCAAGGTCTGGAAGCCATCGAAGATCTGTTGCGTGATCGTCAGGCCGGCGGATCCCTGGTGAAAGTTCTGCGGGCGCCGCTGGAATTCGCTGTCGAAGCGCGTCTGTGTCGCGGTCGCCACGGCCGAAACCTGGGGCCGGTAACCGGACTTGGCGATCGTGACCGATTCGTCCACGGCGCGAAGACCGGCGCGTGCGGCGTTCAGGTCGGGATTGTTGACGTAGGCCTTCGCCATGGCGTCCGTGATGGTATCGGCAGCGGCAGGCGAGACCAAAGCCAGAGCGAGCACGACGGTGGTGCGCAGCATTTTCATGCGATGCCTCCAGTATGACAGGACCCAGCACTCCGGCACCCGCACTTCGATATGGCTTCCCGGCGCGACATCCTGCCGATCATCGGCACGACATCCGAACACTGCCGCACACTTGCTGCATCGCAGTGTGCGCAGGACCCGGCCCGGTCTCCAAGACGGGTCTAATTGGTCAATGTGGCGCCGGGCTGACCATTTCCACGCTTTCCGGGAGCGGAGGGCGCGGTCAGCCCGCCCACACGAAAAAGCCGGCCCGCATCTCAGCGGCCCGGCTCTGCAAAATCCTCAGATCAGACGATCATTCGTCGGACGACGAATGCTCAGAAGACGAATTCCTTGGCAACGCGGAAGCCCGGCAGCGGCTTGACGGCCGTATTGAAGGCCTTGCGTTCGGCCGCCTTGCCGCCCTCGCGCATGAACACCTTGGCGCGCGAGGCATTGCCGAAGCCGACCACCGCGATGAGGCGGCCACCGTCCCGGAGCTGCGACGTCAGCGCTTCCGGCACGACCTCAATCGCGCCGTTGACGAAAATCACGTCGTAAGGTGCTTTCGACGGATAACCGGCTTCGAGCGGTCCCGTGACGACCTCGACATTGGCGTAACCGAGGCTCGACAGATTGGCCTTTGCCTGCGCGGCAAGCTCCGCGTCGCTGTCCAGCGCCGTGACGTCCTTGCCGAGAAGGGAGAGGAGCGCGGATGTATAGCCCGTCGTGCAGCCGATCTCGAGCACGGAGTCGGTCTTGGCGATCTCGCCAAGCTGCAACAGCTTTGCCAGCGGCGACGGTTCCATCACATAACGCCCGCCGTCGGCTTGCGAAACGGGGATATCCGTATCGATATAGGCGAGCTGCTTGCGGTTTTCTGGAACGAAAGCCTCGCGGGGGACAGCGAGGAAGGCGGAAAGGACCGTATGAGAGGTGACATCCGTGGTGCGGACCTGGTTGTCGACCATCTTGATACGTGCTGCTTCGAAATCCATCGCGCGTGCCTCTTCGATCCGCATTGATGGCCACCCTTTAGATCACTCTCCGGGCGGCCTGCGTCCGCCGCAATGGCGGGCTGCCTCGCAAAGCTCATAAATCGCCACATCGCGTGTTTCAAGCGGCGAATGCAGGGATGGACAAATCGCCGGGCCTCCGAACGATCCGCGGAGGCCACCGACACATCATGGTGCGGGCGGAGCGCCCTCCAGGCCGACGAGCGCGATCTTGCTGTAACCGGCCTGCTGGATCCGGTTCATCAGGTTCATCAGTGCGCCGTAATCGACCGATTTGTCCGCCCGCAGCAGAATGCGCGTCTGCTTGTTGCCCTCGGTCATGCCGTCGAGATCGGCCGCGAAGCGTGTCTCGTCCGTCGTCTCGTTGCCGAGCGCCAGCGTCAGGTCCGACTTCAAGGTGATGAACACCGGCTTGTCATCGCTTCGGGGTGTCGGCTTTGCCGCGGACTGCGGAAGATCCACCTTCATGTCCACGGTGGCCAGCGGCGCCGCGACCATGAAGATGATGAGCAGCACCAGCATGACGTCGATAAAGGGGGTGACGTTGATCTCGGCGTTCTCCTCGAGATCGCCGCCGCCGCTGTCGCCAAGTCGCGTTGCCATGGCCTACCTCACCCGTGCGGCGGGCATGTCGCCCTGCTTGATCGTGTCGGAGAACCGGGGCGCGGATCGGCGCGCCAGACGGAAATCGAGATCGCGGCTGACAAGGCGATCGACGGCCGCGGCCGTGTCCGCCAGGATGAGCCGATAGCCGGCGATCGACCTCGCGAAGTAGTTATAGATGACGACGGCAGGAATGGCGGCGACGAGACCGATCGCCGTCGCCAGCAGTGCCTCTGCGATGCCCGGGGCCACGATGGCAAGGTTGGTCGTCTGTGCCTGGCTGATGCCGATGAAGGAATTCATGATGCCCCAAACCGTGCCGAACAGGCCGACGAAGGGGGAGATGGAGCCCACCGTCGCAAGCACGCCCGTGCCGGCCGCGATCTTCTTGCCGGCGCCCGCCTCGATCCGCTGAAGGCGCGAGGCAACCCGTTCCTTGACGCCCTCGCCCGGTACCAGATCGAGAATCGGTTCGGACTTGCTCAGCTCCTGTCCCGCCGCCGTCAGCATGGCAACGGCCGGCCCGCTGCGGACATCACCGCTCTGCGATGCGTCCCGCAATCCGGTCGCGTCGGAGAAATGGGCAAGCGCCTGGCGAAGGCGCGCCTTGGCCGCCGACAGTTCGAAAACCTTGAAGAGAAGAATCGACCAGGTGGCCACCGAAGCGAGCGCCAGCGCAATCATCACCCCTTTCACCACATAGTCGGCGGCCAGGAACATGCCGACCGGCGACAGATCGTGCGGCAGAGCCGGATCTGCGCCCTCGACGGCCGTGGCATCCGGCAGCGCTGCCGACGGCTCGGCTGTCGCCGGCGCGGTGGGGCCCGTTTCAGACGCCGAAGGGGGCGTCGCCTGCTCGCTCAATGGCGTCGATTGTGCCGCGGGCGGCGCGTCCACCGATGGCGCCGGCGGTGTGGCTGTCTGCGCGATGGCCGACAGCGGCAGGGTGGCCGCCCCGATCAACGCGACGGCAAGGAAGAACGAGGAAGTTTTGCGGTTCGACATGATCCGTCCATCTCAAGCGGTTCATCCCTTCCGCCAGGCGGAGGATGATTTCGGTCGCCGGCCGGAGCCGGTTTCGTCACCTCGGTGACGTCGTCGTGCTCTCATATGTCACCCAAGACGGGTAAGGCAAGATTTCTAGAGTAATTTTGTCATGATTCTTCGTCGGTGATCGGTTCGACAGACCCCTCGCTCGAAGGCGCGTCGTCGTCATAGGCGTCGCGGCGCCAGTCATAGGCGCGATGACGCTGCCAGGGACGGCTCAGCCCCTCCATCGCCGGGACGATCCGCCGCCCGCCCGGCATTGCGGGATCCGCGTAGAGTTCGAGCGCGCCCGTCCGCCGGAGCATGCGCGCGGACGCGAGAAGGGCTCCGGACCGGCAGGTGGAGAAGACGGGGTTTGCGGAGGTCACGACGATATCGGCGACATCGCAGGCGGAACCGATGAGCCGCCGATCCTCGACCGTCACGATGACCCAGCCCTCCCGAGACGTCGTGGCGCACCATTGGTCGGGGACGCAGGAAAA
This sequence comes from Rhizobium sp. PP-F2F-G48, assembly GCF_004342335.1. Taxonomy (NCBI): domain Bacteria; kingdom Pseudomonadati; phylum Pseudomonadota; class Alphaproteobacteria; order Hyphomicrobiales; family Rhizobiaceae; genus Rhizobium; species Rhizobium sp. PP-F2F-G48. The sequence continues at coordinate 115,697 of NZ_SLVH01000002.1, forward strand.
GCGGCCAGGCGTTCCCTCGCCGATCAGACGCTGCAGGGACGCTCGTGCTGCGGCGGTCGGAAAGGCCGGCCGCCTGCGCGTTTCGGCTGTCGGCGCCGGCTCCTGCGCTGGCGGCTCGGGCAAAGCGAGATCGGCCCGTGAGATGGGCGCAACATGACTTTCGAGACGCAGCGCCCGCGTCCACTGGCCGTAGATGAAGGCGGGTGGCCGGCTACGATTGCTGGCACCTGCCGTGCCGTCGATGAGCGCAGCCAGGCGCCCGTCCTCGGCGATGACGAGGGCCGGGCGTTCTGACGGCGCAAGAAAGGCGATGCAGAGACCGGCCGCGACAAGACCGAGCCCCGCCAAGGCCAGCCGTGTGCGCAACAGGCAGCAAACGACGCCACCGATCGCGATCAGCGCGAAGGCGGACTGCGGCAGCCGTCCGGTCGAAACCTGCCCGCCGAGCGACGAGACGAAACGCGCGACGGCCAGCATGACCTCAATTCCGTAGCCCATGACGTTCAGCGGCAGGGTATCGAGGCCGAACGGCATCAACAGCATCGCAATCAGTCCCGCGGGCATGACGACGATGCCGATGACCGGCATGGCGAGCATGTTGCCGAGGAGACCATAGGCCGGCAGCTGATTGAAGTGGGCCGCCGAGTAGATCATCGTGGAAACGCCCCCCATCAGGGAGCTCAAAAACAACCCCGCGAGGAAACTGCGAATGCCGGCAAACCTGTCGTTCCCGCTCCGGCGGCCAGCCGTCGCCTTGCGCTCGCGCCAGCGGGCATAGCCGGCGACGAGCGCGAGCGTCGCGGCAAAGGACATCTGGAAACCGGGGCCGGAGACGGCGGACGGGTCCACGGTCAGGATGACGAGCGCCGCCATGGCGACATTGCGCAGGCTGATCGACGGTCGATCGAAGAACACGGCCACAAGCATGATGACGATCATGATCCAGGAGCGGACCGCGGATACGGCACCGCCGGAGATCAGGATGTAAAAACACACCATGACGAGAGCCCCGGCGGCAGCGATCTTCTTGATCGGCACCCGATGGGCGAGGCCGGGCACGAGGCTGAGCCCGGTCCGTAAGCCGACGAGCAGGGTCCCGGCCGCCAGCACCATGTTCATCCCCGAGATCGCCAGCACATGGCCGAGGCCGGAATTTCGCAGAGCCGTGATGCTGTCGCGGCCGATCGCCCGCTCCTCGGCGGTGACGAGGGCGGCAGCGATCGCGCCGGCATCGCCCGGGATCGTCGCCCGGATCCGGATGCCGATCGCTTCGCGCCAGACGGCAAGTCCTGCCCATGCTGTGTCGATCGCGCTGCCCTGCCCGGCTGACTTGCTTCCGGCACCCGAAAGGATCTCCGGCTTGCCATAGGCATAGCCAACGGCACCGATCCCCTTGAAGAAACTGTCGAAGCCGAAATCGTTGAGGCCGGCAAGCGCGGGGCCGGACGGCGGCGACAGGCGCGCGCGTCCCCTGATCGTCTCCCCGACATTTGCCGGCCCGCCGTTGCGGACCATCAGCGTGAGGGTGGCGGGCGGGCGCCGCAGCGTCGGCGCCTCCGTGCGTTGCAGCGCGACGATATAGCGGTAGGCGTTCCTCCCGGAGATCTCCCGACTGAGGATGCGGCCCGTCAGGGTCGTCGTCACCGGCGAATCCAGCAGGATGGTCGGCGATCCCTCGGTCTCGAAGGCGGCGAAGGTCGCGCCGAGCAGCAGGCTTGTTGCCACGATGATGCCGGCGCAGAGCAAACCCGGCCGGGACAGAAGTGCGATGCTGGCTATGCAAAAAACACATGACAGCACTGTGAGAATGAGCACGCCGGGCGGATCGCGCGCTGAAAACCAGAGGATTGCGCCGAGCGCGATCAGCAGTGGCAGGAAGAGAAACGGGTGCCCGAACGCCGTCTCCTCCTCCCAGGAGGCGCGAAACCTGTCCGGCCACGTGCGCGGTTGCGGTCGGATCTTGGCAAGCCACCGGCTGCGAGACGGCATTGCGGGGAACAGAAATTTCGCCCTGCGCCGCGTTTCCGGGGAGACGAAGGCTATGGGACGGTCCGCCGGAGCGGGCTCCCAGGCAACATGCTCGGCGCTCCGCTGGCGGACATCGGTTGGAGTCTCAGGCACGTTGCGCATCACATGCCATGCCCCTCTGCCAACCCGAGAAAAGTGTCGCAGAAAACGCGGCGGGTTTCAATTTTGAGTTTGTGCCTATTTCTTCATCATGTCGGGCGACGAGCACTGGAACCCGCAGCTTTCCTAAGCAGGCGCGATTGGAACTGCCGACAATCCATGCAACTATCGCGTCGCGAAATGATTATGCTGCATCGCAAAACGGATGTCCCCGAGCGCTTGGCAGGGGGTATCAAATGCGGTAGCACTGAGGCAACAACGATGAATTGCGGCACGATTTCGTGCCGTTTCGGTGCAAACGGAGGATCGCTCTATGGCAGGCAAAAGCGCAACGGTCACGGTGAACGATAAATCGGTCGAACTGCCCGTGCGGTCCGGTTCCATCGGCCCGGAAGTGGTCGATATCGGCACGCTCTACAAGCAGACCGGTCAGTTCACCTATGATCCGGGCTTCACGTCGACCGCATCCTGCGAGTCGAAGATTACCTATATCGACGGTGACGAGGGCATCCTTCTGCACCGCGGTTTTCCGATCGAGCAGCTCGCGGAACAGGGCGACTTCCTCGAAGTCTGCTATCTTCTGCTCTACGGCGAACTGCCGACGAAGGCGCAGAAGATCGACTTCGATCACCGCGTCACGCACCACACCATGGTGCACGAACAGATGTCGCGCTTCTTCACCGGTTTCCGTCGCGACGCCCACCCGATGGCCGTCATGTGCGGCTGCGTCGGCGCGCTCTCGGCCTTCTACCACGACTCGACCGACATCACCGATCCGCACCAGCGCATGGTCGCAAGCCTGCGCATGATCGCGAAGATGCCGACGCTCGCCGCCATGGCTTACAAGTACCATATCGGCCAGCCCTTCGTTTACCCGAAGAACGACCTCGATTACGCGTCGAACTTCCTGCACATGTGCTTTGCCGTCCCCTGCGAGGAGTACAAGGTCAACCCGGTGCTCGCACGCGCCATGGACCGGATCTTCATCCTCCATGCCGACCATGAGCAGAACGCGTCGACGTCGACGGTTCGTCTCGCCGGCTCCTCGGGCGCAAACCCGTTTGCCTGTATCGCGGCCGGCATCGCCTGCCTCTGGGGCCCGGCACATGGCGGCGCCAATGAGGCGGCGCTGAACATGCTGGCGGAAATCGGCTCGGTCGATCGCATTCCGGAATATGTCGCCAAGGCCAAGGACAAGAACGATCCCTTCCGCCTGATGGGCTTCGGTCACCGCGTCTACAAGAACTACGACCCGCGCGCCAAGATCATGCAGAAGACGACGCATGAGGTTCTGGCCGAACTCGGCCACAAGGACGATCCGCTCCTGCAGGTCGCCATGGAACTCGAGCGCATCGCGCTGACGGACCCCTACTTCATCGAGAAGAAGCTGTACCCGAACATCGACTTCTACTCGGGCATCACGCTGAAGGCGCTCGGCTTCCCCACGACCATGTTCACCGTGCTGTTTGCTCTGGCACGCACCGTCGGCTGGATCGCACAGTGGAACGAAATGATCGAGGATCCGGAGCAGCGCATCGGCCGTCCGCGCCAGCTTTATGTCGGCGAACCGAAGCGCGACTACGTTCCCGTTTCCAAGCGCTGAGCCATCGGGCTTCAGAAACTGAGAGCACAAGCCGCGGGCCTCAAGCCCGCGGTTTTTTCGTTGCGGGTCGCCCGTTTTCCTTCGTTTTCACGCAGGGCATCACAGGTCGACTTTTCCATCGACAATAAAAAAGCCAGCCTCCCGGGAGAGACTGGCTTCGATAGGGGCGATGGCATCCGTGATCAGAACGCGCGGGCTCAGCCCTCGATACGGCGGACCTGGCGTGTCGCGTCGAAGGCGCGGTTCATGTACATGTCCCGATCGTAGACATCGTCGAAGTAGGCGACGCGGCCATCCTTGTCCGGCCACGCCGTGAAGTAGGCGACGTAGACGGGGATGCGGCTGGGAACCGAGACGCCCTTGTTGCGGCCACCGGCAATCTGTCGGGCGACGTCATCGACCGTCGTTCCGAGCACCGCAGCGGCCATGCGGCGCGGATCGGCGAGCCGGACGCAACCATGGCTGAGCGCCCGCATGTCCTTCTTGAAGAAGCTCTTCGACGGCGTGTCGTGCATGTAGATCGCATGCGCATTGGGGAACAGAATCTTCAGCTCGCCGAGCGCATTGTCGTCGGACGGCGGCTGGCGAACGGAGACGGACTTGGTCGAGCCGTACCAATCGACATCGTAGGACGAGACGGGGCGGCCGCCGACTTCCACCTGATAGCCGAGGCGATCGAGATAGCCGGGATCGCTGCGCAGCTTCGGCAGCATCTCGTTGATGATGATCGACTGCGGCACACCCCAATAGGGATTGAACTCGACGGTCTGGATCTCGTCTTCGAAGAAATAGGTCTGGTTCGTCTTGGAGCCCACGACGACGCGCATATTGAACTGCTCGACGCCGTCATCATGGTAGGACGCGGTGAAAGCCGGCTGGTTGATGAAGACGTAGCGGCTGCCGAGATCGGCCGGAAGCCAGCGGGCCTGCTCCATGGCGATGCGCAGCTTGGCGATCTTGTCGGCATTGCTGTCGCCGCCGCTCAGGATCCGGATCGACGCACGGCCGACGACGCCGTCCGGCTTCAGGCCGTTCTCCTTCTGGAAGCCTTCGACCAGCGCCACGAGATCCGGCGTGTAGGCTTCGCTGCCCTGATAGGCGCCGAGTGCCACGGCATGCTCGGCCCTCAGGGTGTCGGAGCCTTTTGCCTTGATCGCGGCAATCACGGCGGGCAGGCCGGGATCGGAAATGCCGGGCTTCAGAAGCGTGCCTTCCGGGATCTCGATGCGTGGCTGACCGTCGGCGGACGCTTCCAGTCGCTTCAACTCATCGCGCAGCGCCGTGAACTCGGCATTGGCCGGCGTCTGCGTGGCGAGGAATGCCGCGACATCATGGCTGGCCGCGATGACGCGCATCTTGCCGGCGAGGTTCACGTCCTTGCGCTTGAAATCGTGATAGCCGGAGATCGCGTTCGGATCGATGCGGCCGCGCACCGTATCCTGCACATAGGTCAGCACGGCGGCACTGAGCCGGATCTCGAACGAGACGAGGGCTTTTTCGCGCGCCGCCATATCCGTGGCATCCGGCGTTTCCATCGGAAGGGCGACGGCGTAATCCTGCGGATCGAGCCCGATGCTGCCGGCATTCGCAAGCACGGCCATGGCGGCACGGGCGCGGTCGTTGACGCCATTGGCGTCGATCCAGATCAGGGCGTCGGTTCCCGCGTAATAGGCCTCGATCGTCTTGGCGACCTCGGGGGCCGCATAGGCCGTGACGGAGGGCATATAGGGGCGCGCATCGCTTAAGAGGGTGGTATCGCCTGTCGACACCAGTTCGGGACGAAGCGAGCCGGTAACGACCGGATCGACCAGCCGGTCGGTCTCGATCCGGCGCGGAGCCTCGGCCTTATACGTATAATATTTCGGGCCGACGACGCGCGGTGCCGGCGAAGAGGAGGCGCTGCGCCGTGCAGGCTGCTCCTGCGCGGGTGCCGGCGCTGTCTCCGGCATCGTCTGGAAGGTTTCTGGCGCACGGTTGCGACGGAACAGGTCCATCAGCGTCATGGCGTCGGCTTGACCGACGTTAAGCGTGGTCAGGGTGCACCCGGACATGAGGGTGACGATCGCTGCTGTCTTCTTCAATGTCATAGCCGAACTTTCCGTATCGCAGTGCCGCCTCATGGCGGGTGGCGCCCGATGCCGTTCATGTCACCAAGCATCCGACTTATAAGAAATGTTGGTGAATGAAAAGGAAACGCGCACGCTGTCATCGGGCAAGAAACGCGCGAAAAATGGAGGTCGGACGTGACCTGAAACTGCCCAAGAAACTGATAGTTCTTGCTTTTCGCCGCGCGCTTTTTGCAGCATCGGAATGAAAACTTTTCCGCACACTTGCCTGGCTTCCGAAGAGACATCAGATCTGTGTTACAAAAGGCACAGAATGCAACCCCCGATGCCTCGGCCGCGACTCGCATACCCGTGCCTCATGGTGCGCGCATCATTCAAACGATTGTACGCCCGGCGCCCCTCCTCTGCCCCTTTACAATCGGGCGGCACCTGGGCCACAGAAGACCCCAGCCGGGCCTTGTCGAGGCCGGCTCCGAGGATCTTGCGGCGCTCCGCAGTGCTGCATCAGGCGAATCAGGGAAGAGACGATGACAGGCACCCGTACGGAAACAGATACATTCGGCCCGATCGAGGTCGCAAACGATCGCTATTGGGGCGCTCAGGCCCAGCGGTCCCTCGGCAATTTCAAGATCGGCTGGGAGAAGCAGCCGCTGTCCATCGTGCGCGCGCTGGGCATCGTCAAGCAGGCGGCGGCCAAGGCCAACATGGCGCTCGGACGCCTCGGCCCCGCCGTCGGCGAGCCGATCGTCCGCGCCTCCCAGGAGGTGATCGATGGCAAGCTCAACGACCATTTCCCGCTCGTCGTGTGGCAGACGGGTTCCGGCACGCAATCGAACATGAACGCCAACGAGGTCATCTCGAACCGCGCGATCGAACTGCTCGGCGGCGTGATGGGCTCCAAGAAGCCCGTGCATCCGAACGACCACGTGAATATGAGCCAGTCTTCCAACGACACCTTCCCCACGGCCATGCACATCGCCTGTGCCGAACGCGTCGTTCACGACCTGCTGCCGGCACTGAAGCACCTGCATGCAGCGCTCGAAGTGAAAGTGAAGGCCTTCGATCACATCATCAAGATCGGCCGCACCCACACGCAGGACGCAACGCCGCTGACGCTCGGCCAGGAATTTTCCGGCTATGCCGCGCAGGTCGCGTCCTCGATCAAGCGCATCGAGATGACCCTGCCGGGACTGCAGGAACTCGCCCAGGGCGGCACGGCCGTCGGGACGGGGCTCAATGCCCCGATCGGTTTTGCCGAAAAGGTCGCAGACGAGATCGCCGCGATCACCGGCATCGCCTTCACCTCGGCACCGAATAAATTCGAGGCGCTGGCAGCGCATGATTCCATGGTCTTCAGCCATGGCGCCATCAATGCCACGGCAGCCGCTCTCTTCAAGATCGCCAACGACATCCGGCTTCTCGGCTCCGGCCCGCGTTCGGGCCTCGGCGAACTGTCGCTGCCGGAAAACGAACCCGGCTCGTCGATCATGCCGGGCAAGGTCAACCCGACACAGTGCGAGGCGCTGACCCAGGTCTGCGTGCAGGTCTTCGGCAATCACGCCTCGCTGACCTTCGCCGGCAGCCAGGGGCATTTCGAGCTGAACGTCTACAATCCGCTGATGGCCTACAACTTCCTTCAGTCGGTCCAGCTGCTCGCCGATGCCGCCGTGTCCTTTACCGACAATTGCGTCACCGGCATCGAGGCGCGCGAAGACAACATCAAGGCGGCGCTCGACCGGTCGCTGATGCTCGTCACGGCGCTTGCCCCGAAGATCGGCTATGACAATGCCGCAAAGATCGCCAAGACGGCGCACAAGAACGGCACCACCCTTCGCGAGGAGGCCGTCGGCGGCGGCTACGTCACGAACGAAGAGTTCGATGCCGTCGTTCGCCCGGAAACGATGATCAGCCCGGCCTGACCATCAAACGTCTCCATCGGCAAACGCTATGAGACTCGAACCCCGCTTCACCCGAAGCGGGGTTTTTCGTTTGGGGCGGGTCTTACTGCCGCATTCGGCTTAAGAAGGCCTCTGCTAACCGTAGTTTCTGACATTCATTAAACTTTCCCACATCTTTTAAACCCTAGAGTAGGGTATTGCAGGACGGTTTCCTCTCCGATTTCGAGAACCGCGCCTGGAGACGCGCGTCATTGCAGGCCGTAGAGGGCGTCGTCGGCGATCCCCAGGTCATCAACAGGAGGGCACCGTGCAGCCTGCGACTTCACCCAAGGGACAAGCACCGGATATCGCAGCGCAGGTGACCTTTGCGATGCGCATCATGGGGATCGCTCCGATCCCGCGCAATTACGAACTCTATTACGAGGCCTATATCGGCTCCAATCCGCGACTGACGAAGGAACTCGCCGGTCTTGGCAGCAAAGCCACGCAGGAAGAACTGGACGAAATCGGCGCCCGGTATTTTGCCCATGTCCATCACGCCGCCGGCGTCGAGCGGGCCCATAATCAACTGGCCGCCCAGTTGAATGACCTTCTGGCGCTGATGCGCGAGGAGCAGTTCGCGCTCGAGAGCTACAACCGGGTTCTCGGGGAAGCGGCCATGAACATCAACACCAAGAGTGCTGCGGGTGCGGAGATCCTGCGCAACGCGGTGACGCTGCTGACCCAGGCGACCGAGGATACGATGAGCCAGGGCAAGGAACTGGTCGAAAACGTCTCGCTGAAATCGGTCGAAATGGATGTCATCCGGCAGGAACTCGACGAGTACAAGCGGATCGCCAACACCGATTCCCTGACGCGCCTCGCCAACCGGCGGGCGTTCGACGAGAAGCTTTCCGCAGTCTACAATTCCGATCAGATCCGCACCTATACGGGTCTGCTGATCTGCGACATCGACCACTTCAAGAAGGTCAACGATACGTTCGGCCATCCGGTCGGCGACAAGATCCTGGCAACCGTCGGCACGGTCATCCGGTCGAACCTGCGACGCGAGGCTTTCGTGGCGCGCACCGGCGGCGAGGAATTCGCGATCATTCTCAACGATCAGACCGTCGAGGAATGCATGCAGATCGCGGACCGCATTCGTGTGGCTCTGGCCAACACGCCGTTCAAGAATTCGAAGACAGGCGTCAATTACGGACCGATCACGCTGTCGATCGGCGTCTGCCAGGCCTCCCTCGCGGACGATCCGGTCGATCTCTACAACAAGGCCGACGTGGCGCTCTATTGTGCCAAGAACGCCGGGCGCAACCGGACGACCCTGTTCGAAGACGGGATGAAGAAGGATACCGGCCGAAACTGGCTTCTCTATCGCCGCTGAGCGCGCACCGCGCTCATCATCAGGCGATCGTGCCCTGCTGCTCGGCCAGAAGGCGCAGGCATTCCTCAAAGGCGTCGAGGTCCGTGTAAAGGGCATCGGGCGCTGCGTTTCCCACCACAAGCGCGCCGCCGCGCGCGGCGATGCCGCCATCCAGCATCAGATTGTCGGCCATGTCAAAATTCTCGATGGAGATCCCGTCCGGCCCGCGATGCCGGCCGTCCGCGGTTTCGCGGATATCGCCACCGTAATAGGCCGAGCAACGGTCGTAGTGGGACGCGGCGACGTTGGTATAGGCATAGACCAGCTTGCCCTGCGCGCACATGAAGCCGACTTCGAACGCCGTGCCGACATCGGCGGCGACGCCGCGAAACGGGGTGAGGTTGGCGATGACGGCATCGGCTGCCCGCATCATGCCCTCGTTGATCTGGCTGATCGCCAGCCCCATGCCGAATTTCGTTTCCACCGGGGGAATGGCGAGATCGCCGGGGCTCAGCGGCTCGAACCCGGCCGCCCGCGCCCTTTCGGCTTTGAGGTCGAGAATCTCCCGGGCGTTGGGCAGGAACACTTCGGGACCGGCGAGATAGACTTTGAGGGGCATGGATCGTCCAGTTCCGGATAATGGCGGGCGGGTTCAGCGCACGGCCTTGAGCGTCAGATATTCCCACACCGCGACGATGACGAGAATGACGAAGGAGATGATCAGCAGAACATGCGGCTCGACCACGAAGGCCAGTGGCGCGGCCAGAATGTAGAGCCCGATGCCGCCGAGATGCGAGACCGACAGGCGCGGTGCGACAGAACTCTTGATCCAGATATTGCCGGCGAGGAAGACGATGGGGCCGCCGATGATGGCGCTCGCCGTCTTCACGTCGATCGCCCCATAGGGATGGGCGAGCACGAATTCGTCGGCGACGGCGCAAAGGATGATGCCGGCGACGACCGGGATGTGGGCGTAGGTGAAAATGGTGCGCGCGACTTCGCCCGGCGACTCGTCGCTTTCGATCTGTGCGGCCGCCCGCTCCTGCCCGAAGCGGAAATAGATCCACCACATGGTGACGGTCGAACCGAAGCTGCTAAGCGCGAGAACGAAGACGAGCGGCGTCACCTCCATTTCGGCGAGCGTGCGGCCAGTCACGAGAATCGTTTCGCCGAGGCAGATCAGCACGAACAAGGCACAGCGCTCGGCCATGTGGGCACCGAGCACGTCCCAATCATCGAACTCGGACCGGCCGAGGCCGGGAACCCGAAATCCGACCGCGGGCGAGACGTATTCGATCGTCAGCGCAGCGATCCAGATGAAGAGCTGGGCTTCACCGCCAATCAGGGCACCCGCGATCCAGAACACGCCGGAGACGACCAGCCAACAGGTGATCCGCAGGAAATCCCGCGCATTGTCCGGGCTATGGCCATGCAGCGCGTAAACCGTGAAAAGAGAGCGTCCGACCTGCATGGCGACGTAGGACAGGGCAAACAGCAGGGCCTTGTCGCCGAATGCGTCATTGATCGCGGTCGACAGCAGAAGCGCGCCGAACATCAGCGCAAACAGCATGGCGCGAACCGGCATTCGATCCGGATCGAGCCAGTTGGTGACCCAGGTGGTGAAGATCCACACCCACCAGACAGCGAGGATCATCAACAGCGCTTCCAGCGCGCCCAGCAGCGTATAGTGCCCGGCCAGCGTGTGCGACAGCTGAATGAGCGAGAAGACGAAGACGAGGTCGAAGAACAGCTCGGGAAAGGCGACCTTGTCGTCTTCGCCCTCGCGCCGATCGCGCATCCAGCCGGCTCGATCGCGCAACGACTGGAAGAGCGCGCTCATCGGGCGCCCTCGCCCTGCCTGCGGAGCTCGGGACCGCGGGTGAGGCCCTTGGCGCTCAGCTCCTGCTCGTAGGCGGCAAACAGGGCAGCGCCGTCGCTGGTCAACGTCCGCAGGTAGGTCCAGGTGAAGATGCCGGTGTCGTGACCGTCATCGAAGGCGATGCGCACCGCGTAATTGCCCGTCGGCGTCATCGCGGCGATGGCGACATTGCGCTTGCCGGGCACGGTGACCTTCTGTCCCGGCCCATGTCCCTGAACCTCGGCCGAAGGCGAGAGAACGCGCAGCATCTCGGCGGGCAGGACGCCGGCGATACCGTCGTTGAAGGTCACCGTCAGCGTGCGTTTATCCTTGGAGACCCGCAACTCCTTGGGCCAGCTGTCGCTCGTCATGTCCGTCTCTCCGCGCCCGTGTCGTCGTGCGCCTGATGCCGCTTGATTTTTCAGAGACCTAGCGCAGATTCCCCCTCAAGGAAACCGACACGCCCGACGATTGCATGGCGCGAACGGAGACCGTCCTCGACGCCGGCCTTGACGCATCCCGTCCCAGGCACGATGTTTGTAGGCAGGACGACGGAGACGCTTGTGAACACCATCATCATCGACAGACGCCCGATCGAGAAGCGCGGGGCGGTGGCTCTTGCCGGCTCAACTGGGCCGATGATCGACCCCTTCGGCCGGGCGGTCACCTATCTGCGTGTCTCCGTCACCGACCGCTGTGATTTCCGCTGCACCTATTGCATGGCGGAAAACATGAACTTCCTCCCGAAGAAGGACCTTCTGACGCTCGAAGAGCTGGAGCGCATCTGTTCCGCCTTCATCGACAAAGGCGTGCGCAAGCTACGCCTCACCGGTGGCGAGCCGCTGGTGCGCAAGAACATCATGCATCTCGTACGCGCGCTCGGCAGAAAGATCGAAGAGGGAACGCTGGACGAGCTGACCCTGACCACGAACGGCTCCCAGCTGGCGCGCTATGCGCAGGAGCTTGCGGATGCCGGCGTCCGGCGCATCAACGTGTCGCTGGACACGCTCGACCCGGTCAAGTTCCGCGAGATCACGCGCTGGGGCGACCTTTCCAAAGTTCTGCAAGGGATCGACGCCGCTCAGGGCGCCGGCCTGCATGTGAAGATCAATGCGGTCGCCCTGAAGGGTTTCAACGACCGTGAGATTCCCGACATGATCCGCTGGGCGCATGGCCGGGGCATGGACCTGACGCTGATCGAAACCATGCCGATGGGCGAGATCGAGGAAGACAGAACCGATCGCTACATGCCGCTGTCGGAGATGCGCGACCGGCTGGCGGAGATCTTTACCCTCACCGACAACGCCTACGCCACCGGCGGTCCGGCCCGCTACATGACCGTTGCGGAAACCGGCGGCAGGCTCGGCCTGATCACGCCGATGACCCATAATTTCTGCGAAAGTTGCAACCGTGTCCGGCTGACCTGTACGGGCACTCTCTACATGTGCCTCGGCCAGAACGACGCCGCCGACCTGCGCGCGGCTGTTCGGGCGTCCTCCGAAGATGCGCTTCTGTCGCAAGTCATCGACGAGGCGATCGGCCGCAAGCCGAAGGGCCATGATTTCATTATCGACCGGACGCAGAACCGCCCCGCCGTCGCACGGCACATGAGCGTGACCGGCGGCTGAGATGACCGCCCGCACCCGTGACCTCGATGACGACAGGGTCTCCTGAACGATGGCCCTCACCCAGGCAGCCGACGTTTCCCGCGCGATCCTCGGGGTGGTGCTTGCAGGCGGCCTGTCGCGCCGGATGGGGCGGGACAAGGCAAGCCTTCCATTGGCCGGGACGTCGCTGGCGATCCGCACGCTGGACCGCCTGCGACCGCAGGTGACCGCCCTCGCCTTCAACGGCGACTCTTACCTTCCTGGCTTTGCCGCCGGTGTGGAAACCCTTCCGGAGATGCATCCCGGCCGCTTCGGTCCGCTGTCGGGCGTTCTCGCCGGGATGCGTCTCGCACAGTCCATGGGCACTCCGCACGTCGTCACCGTGCCGGTCGATGCGCCTTTCTTCCCGCCCACACTTGTCGTCAGGCTGTTGGAAGCGTTGGAGAAGACCGACAGCCTCATCGCCGTGGCCGGCTCGAACGGGACCCTGCATCCCGTCTTCGCACTCTGGTCTGCGTCGCTCTCCGCCGATCTCGAACATTTCATCGCGACCGATGCCAAGCGCCGGGTCCGCGGCTTCATCGAGCAACACCCGCATGTCGTCGTCGACTTCACCACGACGGGCGTAGCGGCCCCGGAGATCGATCCCTTCATCAACATGAACAGGCCCGGAGATGTGGAGATGATCGAACGGATGCTGACGCGAAAGGGAGCCGACGACCGATGAGCAACCCAAAGATCTTCGGCATCGCCGGCTGGAAGAATTCGGGAAAGACGGGTCTCGCCGTCCGGCTGGTGACGGAACTGACGGCGCGGGGATACAAGGTCTCGACCGTCAAGCACGCCCATCATGATTTCGATATCGACAAGATCGGCGCGGACAGCTGGCGGCATCGCGAAGCCGGGGCGCATGAGGTGACGATCGTGTCGGGCACCCGCTTTGCGATCATGCACGAGCTTCGCGGCGAAGCGGAACCGTCTTTCGAGGCGATCCTTGCCCGCCTCGCCCCCTGCGATCTCGTTCTTATCGAGGGTTACAAGCGCGAGCCGATCCCGAAGATCGAGGCACGGCGGCTGGAGGCGAAGAACCGCGAGCCGTTGGCGCCCGGAGATCCGCATATCGGTGCCATCGCATCTGACCATGCCGTACCCGACGCAACGCTGCCGGTCTTCGATCTCGACGACACCGCCTCGATCGCCGACTTCGTCGAGGCGATCTGCGGGCTCAAGCGTCGATGAGACGACGCTTCAGTTGACGGTCGCGTTGCTGCCGTTTTCAGAAACGGCATCGAGCCGCACGAACGTGAAGCCTTTTGCCTTCAGGGCCAGAATGCCCGCCGCAACGCCTTCCCCGGCCGCATGGGTCGGCTGGTTGATATGCGAAATGATGACGTCGCCATCGTGCGCACCGGCGATGCGCCGCGTCGCCGCCCTCGCTCCCAACAGGGAACCGTCGTCGCCGTTCAGCGAATAGCCGGCGACGTCGAACCCCAGCGCCCTGATCTGGGCAATGGAAGACGCCGTATACTTCGCCGTGGCGCCGCGAAACCAGTGCGGGCGCGGCGCGCCGTTCACGACCAGCGCATTCGCGCCACCCGACACTTCGGCCTCGACCGCGTCTGCCGAACCGGCCGATGCGATGCCATAGACCGGCACGGGGCGATCGATCGCCGGCACATGCATTGCGCCATGGTTTTCCAGCTCGAACAGGTCGGGATGGGCGCGGAAGATCGCAAATGTCTCTGCGTTCCGCTTCAGCCAGCGTGCCGTGATGAAGATCGTCGCGGGGATGTGGTTGTCGATCAGCACGGAAAGGATCCGCTGGTCCGCGAGCCCCATGCAGGCGTCGAAGGTCAAGGCCACGCGCGGCGTCTTGCCGCCGGCAGCGATATGGAGCTTGGGCTCCAGCAGGCCGTCACGCGCCGAGGCCTGCGTCGCAAAACCGAGGGCCGCCAACAGCGGCAGGAAAAGAAGAGCTTTCATCAGACGTCCAGACAGCAAGAACCCGGCGCAAGCGGCGCCGGGTTCTTTATCTTCAGGACCTCTAAGATGGCAAAATCGGGGCGGCGGTCGCCACCGACCGCCATCCTTTTCGCCAACCGTTATTTCTGCGCGACGGGACGCACGAGCGGCGTGACGCGGCGGATCGTGACGCGTCGATTCTGTTGCTCAGCGTCCGTCGTGCGGACCTTGAGGAAGCGCTCGCCATAGCCCTGCGTGACCAGGTTTTCCGGCGGGATCTCGTAAATATCGGTCAGGAGTGCCGCAACCGATTCGGCCCGTTCGTCCGAGAGAACGAGATTGGACTGGTCGGAGCCGACAGCATCGGTGTGACCTTCGATCAGGAAGGTCTCGCCCGGATCCTTGTCGATGACCTCCAGCATGGCATCAGCCACTTTCCGCAGCGTCTTTGCCTGCGATGTCGGCACCTCTGCACTGCCCGTGGCGAAGGTGATCGTATCGAGATCGATACGACGGACCTTGTCGCGGATACGCGCGGAGTTGCGAACTTCGTCCAGCGAATAGGTGCGCTCGACCCGTTCGACCGGCGGCTCGGCCAGGAAGTCGTAATAGTCGCGATCCGGCTCCGACGAGGTGTCGATGATGTAGTCGCGCACCGGAACCGTGAGGCGCATCGGCGGCAGATCCTCGCCAACGTCGTAGAGCGGCGGGCGCTTCTCTTCGTCGCTCTCCGGAGCGTAGACCATCAGATATTCCTCGCCATCGCGATTGATGCGCGTGCGCTGGATCACATCGCCATAGCGATTGTAGATCGTCACGACGCGCATCCCGTTCGGGCGCTCGATCACCTCACGGGTCCGGCCACGCGGCAGTTCCTCGTAATAGGTCTCGCGGGCGTCGCGACGCAGGCGCGGGCGGTCGTCGCTCCGCACGACGATCTCGTCGCCGAAATCGAGGACGGTTCGATTGTTGCGCGATTCCTCGACCCGCGGACGCTGGCCGGTGAGCGCGTCGATCAAGTCGCGGGCATCGAATTCCGGTGCCTGATCGATCCGACGTCCCCGCTCGTTGATCGCCGCATTCAGCTCTTCGCGATCCGGGCGACGTTCGCGATATTCGGCCTGTGCATCGGCGTCGGTGCGCGGCGGCGGCTGATTGTCGCGTTGCTCGCGAACCTGCTCGCGTTCGCGGCGACGCCGGTCGCGCGAATCGCCGTCGCGGTTGTCAGCGTCCTTGTCGCTGTCGAGCACGGCAGCACCGTTCTCGACCGGCAGAACGACCGTCTCGTCGCTCTTCGAGGGATCGCGTGCCAGCTTCTCGCGCTCCTCGCGCGACCGCTTGTCGACCACGTCGCGCGCCGGGCGATCGCGCGTTGCGCCGTCATCGCCGGCGGGGTCACCGTTGGTTTCGGCATTGCGATCGCCGCGCGGACGCGCCGGATCCTCGGCCTGCTGACCCTCGGCCTCGCGCTGCTTGCGGCGCTCGGCACGAATGCGGGCACGCTCCTCGTCGGTCATGTCTCCGCCGGTGGGCTGCTCTGCCGTGTCGCCCGGCTTTGCCTGCTGATCACCGTCCTGCTGTCCGTTCAGGCGCTCCGCCTCGCGCTTACGAATGCGCTCGTCGCGCTGCCGCTTGCGTTCGGCGTCGGAGACGTCCCCGTCCTGCCCTGCCTGTGCCGGCCGGGCCGCGTCGGAATCAGCGGGCTTGGCCGCGTCGTTCGCATCAGCGCCAGACTTCTTCTGTTGCTGATCATTCTTTTTCTGTTGCTGCTCGTTCTTCTGTTGCTCTGCCTCGCGCTGCTGCTTGCGGCGCTCCTCGCGGCTTTGAGCCGGTGCCTCTTCGCCCGACGGCTTCGCCTGCGGCTGTTCGTCGCCGGTCTGGTTCTGCTGCTCGGCCTCACGCTCCTTCTTGCGGCGTTCTTCGCGGCTCGGGCGCGGCGTATCGTCGCCAGAAGGCTGCGCCTGCGGCTGCTCTTCGCCGTTCTGCTTCTGCTGTTCGGCGTCACGCTGCTTGCGGCGCTCTTCGCGGCTGGGGCGCGGTGCGTCGTCGCCGGAGGGCTGTGCCTGCGGCTGTTCGTCGCTCTGCTTCTGCTGCTCGGCGTCGCGCTGCTTGCGACGTTCCTCGCGGCTCGGGCGCGGGCTGTCTTCGTTGGAAGGCTCGGCTTGCCGCTGCGGCTCTTCGCCGCCCTGGGACTGGTCCGAATTGCGCTGCTTGCGGCGCTCCTCGCGGTTCTGGCCGCCTTCGCCGTTCTCGGACGGTTCGCCACGCGCCTTCGGTGCGGATTCGTCCTGCCCGTCGACGGGCTTGCGCTTGCGGAGAAGCTCGTCCTCGTCAGCCTGGGCCATCTGGAAAGGCTTGATCTGCGCATCGGCCAAGGCCGGCTGCAGTCCGACAGTCATTGTGAGCAGCGGCATTGCCACCGTTGCAAAAAGCTTGGATCGAATGGTCATGGTGTCTCCTCCTACGAGAGATCCCGTTTTTGTTCTTGTGTCCGGCACCGATGAGCCGGACCGGTATATGCTCGAACGCCGTTCACCGGCCGGTCGCAACGCATGCTGCGATCCTGGGGTCGGAGCGGTAGCAACAAGCGCATGAATTGGCGATGAATATGGCGTTCACCCGGCGGACATAGGCTTTCCTCCTCCGACCGCCAGAGCCTGTTGACGCTTTTCTGCGCCTGCGCTTTTTCCTGTTGCATTTGCGAACGGGTGACGGAATATCGCAGTCTAAGCGACCGTTCGCCGTCGCTTGCGAATGTCCCGGGACACCAAGAACAAGCCGGGACCGCGCCAACAGAGAGGATCGACATGCCTATCGCCAAACGTCTGACCATGGCTGCCGCTGCAGCCGTTTTCGCCCTGACCGCAAGCACGGCACTCGCCGCGGGCGAAAAGATCACCATCGGCACCGAAGGCGCCTACCCGCCCTTCAACGTGCTGGAATCCGACGGCTCGCTGTCGGGCTTCGACATCGATATCGCCAAGGCGCTCTGCGTCGAGATGAAGGCCGAATGCACCTTCGTGACCCAGGATTGGGACGGCGCCATTCCGGCCCTGATCGCCAAGAAGTATGACGCCTTCATCGCCTCGATGTCGATCACCGCCGAGCGCAAGCAGCAGGTGGATTTCACCGACAAATACTACAATACGCCGCCAGCCATCGCCGTGCCGAAGGATAGCCCGATCACCGAGGCGACCGAAGCCGGTCTCGACGGCAAGACGCTTGGCGCACAGGGCTCCACGACTCATTCCAACTATGCCGAAGCGCATATGAAGAAGGCCGAGCTCAAGCTTTACCCGACATCCGACGAGTATAAGCTCGACATCGCCAATGGCCGCATCGATGCCGTGATCGACGACGTCGTCGTGCTCTCGGAGTGGCTGAAGACCACGGATGGCGACTGCTGCAAGCTGCTCGGCACGCTGCCGATCGATCCGGTCATCAACGGTGCCGGCGCCGGCATCGCCCTGCGCAAGGGCGACAACGATCTGCGCGAAAAGTTCAATGCGGCGATCAAGGCCATCCGCGCCAATGGCAAGTACAAGGAAATCAACGACAAGTACTTCGCCTTCGACGTCTACGGCGGCTAATCGACGCCTCGTCAAAATCCTGCGGCGGGAGCTTGCCCTCCCGCCGTTTTTGTTTGACAACAAGGGCGTAAGCAAGAGGTGCCCATCAAGAAGCGCCTCAAGGGGACGATCAGACAATGAGCGGAATCATGGCCGCGCTTTCCTCCGCCGTGTCATGGCTCGGCGCCATGCTTGATCCGTGGTGCGGACCGCTGGGTGTTTTCCGACTGTTTGCGGGCAACACGCTGCTTGCCTGCGGCGATGCGGGCTGGGGCGATGAAATCGGCTATGGCTTTCTCATCACCGCATCGCTCGCGATCGCCACCCTGCCCGTCGGCCTCGTGCTCGGCTTTTGCGTGGCACTCGGCAAGCAGTCGAGCGAAGGGTCGCTCCGCCTGGCCTCGGACATTTACACGACGATCTTTCGCGGCCTGCCGGAGCTGCTGACGCTGTTCATCGTCTATTACGGCCTGCAGATCGTCGTGCAGCAGGTGCTCTCCGGGGTCGGTTATACCGGTCCAGTCGAAATCAATGCCTTTTTCGCCGGCATGGTCGCCCTCGCCGTGGTCTTCTCGGCCTACTGTTCCGAGGTCCTGCAATCCGCCTTCAAGGCAATCCCCAAAGGCCAGTATGAGGCGGGCGACGCGCTCGGCTTCAGCCGCGGAAAGACCATGCGGCTGATCGTGCTGCCGCAGCTCTTTCGCATCGCCCTGCCCGGCCTCGGCAACCTCTGGATGGCGCTTCTGAAGGATACCGCGCTCGTCTCCGTCATCGGCCTGCCCGACATTCTGCGCCAGACGGGCGTCGCCGCCCGCGTGACCAAGCAGGCCTTCGAATTCTTCGGGCTTGCCTGCATCCTGTTCCTGCTGCTTGCCGCGGCATCCTCCGTCGTGTTTTCCGCGCTGGAGCGCTGGGCGCGCCGTTCGGAGATGGCCCGATGAGCACGCTGCCTCCGCTTCCGCCCGCAGGTGCGCCGCCGGCGCTCGACACCGACATTCCCACCAACGGTGTCCGCTCCACCCAGGCTTTCGTTTCGACCGATCTGATCCCGCCGCAGCCGGCACCGCGCCAGGACGCCCGACCCTACACGCTGTCGCGCCTGTTCGGCCGCGCTCTTCTCGGCGTCTGGCTCGCCGTTTTCGTCGGTCTCGGCATGCTGATCGTCGGCGGCTTCGATCTGGAGAAATTCCAGCGCTACGGTCCTGGATACCTTTCCGGCCTCGGCGTCACGCTCGGCCTCGTCTCATCTTCCATCCTCCTCGGCGCGCTCCTGTCGCTGCCGGTGGCACTCGGCCGCATGTCGACAAACAAGATCGCCAACTGGATCTGCTACGTCTACGTCTACTTCTTCCGCGGCACGCCCGTGATCATGCAGCTCTTCCTCATCTATTACGGCTTGGGGAGCTTCCGTCCGCAGCTGACGGAGATCGGGCTGTGGTGGTTCTTCCGCGAGGCCTGGTACTGCGCGCTTCTGACATTCGTGCTGAACACAGCCGCCTACCAGGCGGAAATTCTGCGCGGCGCGATCGAGAGCGTGCCCCGCGGCCAGCGCGAGGGCGCCGCCTCGCTCGGCCTGCCGCCACGCATCGCCTTCTTCAAGATCATCCTGCCGCAGGCGATGATCGTGGCGCTCAGACCCTATGGCAACGAGATCATCCTGATGATCAAGGCCTCCGCCATCGTCGCCATCGTCACCGTCTTCGACCTCATGGGCGAGACCCGCCGCGCCTTCTCGCGCACCTTCGACTACCAGACCTATCTCTGGGCCGCGATCTTCTACCTGATCATGGTGGAAGCCCTGCGAAATCTCTGGGCCTGGCTGGAGAAGCGGCTGACGCGGCACCTGAAGCGCTAGTTTGCCAAATGGCAGCACTCGTTGACCGATACTGCCAAGCCCTTGCTATCTCATAATAATTTTTGTCACCCAGCCGTCATTAAGACTTGCTTAACCATTCGGGCGCTTCATTCTAGAGACCGTCATTCAGCAAAGATGAGGTTTCGCATGGCATCTGACATGGAACTGCAGCTGAAAGGGTACGGCCTCACCACGGCCGAGATCCTCTACCGAATGCCCGATCGCCAGGCGATCCTGCAGAGCTACATCTGGCAGCACTACGATCTGGCGCCGCACTTCCCCGAAATGAAGCAATTCCTGAAATTCTGGCGGGAGACGCTGGATGGACCGCTGCATTCGGTGCGATATGTCCACCGCCAGCTGATCTCGGCCGGCGACTGGCGTGCGTTGCAGGGAGAATTCATCATCAACTGAACGGTCTCCGACAGACGCTGCGCGGGTGTCGCGGTGCCGGATCGGGATTGCCTTCCGGCAGGAGCCATCCTACAAAGCGGCCATGCAGAAGAAGATCGACGAAGACGCTTTGGCCGAGGCCTATAACCGCGCACTCGCGCTCGAAAAATCCGGCGATGTCGAAGCGGCTGTCGCTGCTTATGGCGAAGTGCTGGCACTCGACCCCGAAGATCATGGGGGTGCGGCCGTGCGCATCGCCTCCATGGGCCACGGCGAAACGCCGGACAAGGCGCCCGACGCCTATGTCACGACCCTGTTCGACCAGCACGCCGATGTTTTCGAAGACGTGCTTGTCGAACAGCTGGGCTACTCCGTGCCCATGATGGTGCGCCAGCGGCTGCAGAGCCTCGGGCTCGGGCCTTTCAAGAGCCTCCTCGACCTTGGTTGCGGTACGGGCCTGACCGGCGGCGCGTTGCGTGACATGGCGGAAACCGTGACAGGCGTCGATCTTTCGGAAAACATGGTCGAAATTGCCGATGAAAAGGATATCTACGACGCGCTCTACGTCGCCGAAGCCGTGGACTATCTCGAGGACAACGAAGACGGGCCGTTCGATCTGGTCACGGCAACGGATGTCCTGCCCTATCTCGGCGGGCTCGAAGCCCTGTTCTTTGCGGCGGCCGAGACCATCGAGCCGGGTGGGCTGTTCATCTTTTCCAGCGAGACATTGCCGGACGCGGTCTTTGCCGGACGTCGCTTCATGGTCGGCCCGCACCAGCGTTTCGCCCATGCGCGCGATTATGTGCTGGAACGTCTGGATGCGACCGGGTTCGATCTGGTCGATCTCACGGAGATCGTCGTGCGCATGGAAGACGGCGCGCCGATTGCCGGTCATCTCGTCGTTGCGCGGCTGCGCACTGCGGCGTGAGTCGTCGCTCCCTTCATCGATCGCCTGAGGAGAATCCCGTGGCAAAAGTCGCCTTCATCGGTCTCGGCGTCATGGGGTATCCCATGGCGCGCCATCTCGCCGTCAAGGGCGGCCATGACCTGACCGTCTACAACCGGACGGCTGCGAAGGCCGAGACCTGGGTTTCGGAAAACGGTGGCCGTGCCGTGGCAACCCCGGCCGAGGCCGCGCGGGACGCGGATTTCGTCTTCTGCTGCGTCGGCAACGACGACGACCTGCGGTCGGTCACGACCGGCAAGGACGGCGCCTTCGAGACGCTGCGCGCAGGCGCGATCTTCATCGACAACACCACGGCGTCGGCCGAAGTGGCGCGGGAGCTGGACGCGGCCGCCCTGGGGCGCGGCGCGCATTTCCTCGACGCGCCGGTGTCCGGCGGGCAGGCGGGTGCGGAGAATGGCATGCTCACAGTCATGTGCGGCGGGGAGCCCGAGGTGTTCGAACGGGCCAAGCCGGTGATCGACGCCTATGCCCGCATGGTCGGATTGATGGGTCCGGCCGGCAGCGGACAGCTGACGAAGATGGTCAACCAGATCTGCATTGCCGGTCTCGTTCAGGGACTGGCGGAAGCCGTGCATTTCGGCAAGAACGCCGGTCTCGACATGGAAGCCGTCGTGGACGTCATTTCCAAGGGCGCCGCCGGATCCTGGCAGATGGAAAACCGCCACAAGACGATGATCGCGGGCCAATATGACTTCGGCTTTGCCGTCGACTGGATGCGCAAGGACCTGGATATCGTTCTGACGGAAGCCCGACGAAACGGCGCCAAGCTTCCCGTAACCGCGCTGGTCGACCAGTTCTATGGCGAGGTCCAGGCGATGGGCGGACGTCGCTGGGATACGTCCTCGCTGCTCGCCCGGCTGGAGAAGAAGTAGGCGCCCCCGCGCCTGCTTCCGTCCCCTTCGCGGACCTCAGTCCTCCTGCGACTTTGCCTGTTCGAGGATCATGTAGTCGAGCGGCATCTGCGTCGTGTACTTGATCTGCTCCATGGCGAAAGCCGAGGATACGTCGCGGATCTCGATCTTGGCGATCAGGCGCTTGTAGAACGCATCATAGGCTGCGATATCCGGCACGACGACGCGCAACAGATAATCCACGTCACCGCTCATGCGGTAGAGTTCGACCACTTCGGGAAACTCGCCGACCACCTCGGAGAACCGCCGCAGCCACTCGATCGAGTGGGCATTGGTGCGGATCGACACGAAAACCGTGACCTTGGTGTTGATCTTCGCGGGATCGAGCAGGGCGACGCGGCCACGGATGACGCCCTCTTCTTCCATCTTCTGGATACGACGCCAGCACGGCGTGGTCGACAGGCCAACCTTCTTGGCGAGGTCGGCGACGGCGAGTGTCGAATCTTCTTGCAGAAGTCGCAGGATCTTACGATCGAGACGATCCATTTCTATAGCCCCCTTCGAATAATATTCCTTCTATAGCGGCAAAAGAGGGGGAAGCCAGAGCGAATAATCACGATATCCGCAATTCGATTTCTGCCCGCAGCACCGGCAGGAGGTCCGCCTCGAACCACGGATTCTTTTTCAGCCAGGGCGTGTTGCGCCAGCTCGGATGCGGAAGCGGCAGCAGCTTTGGCCCGTCCTTGCGCTCGAAGGTCCGCCGCCAGTCTGCGACCGTTGCGGTCATGGAGGCCTGGCGCGATGTGCCGAGGTGGTAGGCCTGGGCGTAGGCGCCGATGACGAGAATGAGCGAGGCGTTCGGGACCGCGGCCAGCGCCGTTTCGCGCCAGGTCGGTGCGCATTCGCGGCGTGGTGGAATATCGCCACCGTGCTTGTCGTATCCGGGAAAACAGAACCCCATGGGGACGATGGCAAACCTGTCCGGATCATAAAAGGTCGCCCGGTCCACGCCCAGCCAGTCACGCAACCGGTTGCCGGACGGATCGTCGAACGGCACCCCGCTGACATGGGCACGCATGCCGGGCGCCTGGCTCGCGATCAGGATCCGCGCCTTTTCGGACAGGACCAGGATGGGGCGCGGCTCATGCGGAAGCGGCGCACCAAAGTTTGGTGCGTCTCGACAGAGTCGACATTTCGAGATCGTCGCGGAAAGGCGATCGATGGCGTCTTGGGTCGGTGTCAACGGGATATCCACGCGGTCTCGATGCGGCGCAGGAGCGCCTTGATCCAATCCGTGTCGATATGGGGTGTTTCGGCCATTCCGCCATGGCGGGCGCGCCACTCTCGTGGCCGATCGAAGGTTCCGGCCCATAGGCCTGCCTGGCGTGTGCGGGCATCGGCTTCCTCCGCGGTATAATCGCCGAAGGCGACGGCAAAACCGTCCGCAACCATGCGGGCGTTGATGTTCTCCCGTCCCGTGACACACACCGCGAGTCGTCGGCCGTAACGGTCATCCGCGCGTCCCTTGCAATCGACCGGCGACCGGCCGATCAGCCGGGCCAGATGCCGCCGGGCCTCCTGTCCGCAGTCCCATGTCTCGCCGTCGCGCTCGCAGGTCTGGGCCCGCTCCGGCGCGTCGATGCCGAGAAGCCGGATACGGTTGCCTTCGATGGCCAGCGTGTCGCCATCGACCACGCGCGGCGCACCGGAAAGGGTCGTGGCCCCCTGCCCGCCGATCCTGTCGGCCGCGAGCCAGACGAGCCCCAGGAACAAGGCCGTCAACAGGCCATCCCGAACGAGAGACCTGGTCTTCATGCTGAAAAACATCGGCGTAACCGGCCGTTAATCACGTGCCGAGCGAGGACAGGAAGCAAGATCTTAACAATTCCTACCTAGAATCGCCGGGTATCCGTCAGACTTTCCGGACAAGATGAATCAGGGCGTCAGCACATCGACCGACAAGATCATTGTCGACAAATCGCGCAGCCATCGCAACAAGGCTGTGTCGAAAGCCGTGCGCGCAAACCGCGAACGCCTGCAAGCCGGCGCATCGAATGCCTCCGGCTTCGACAAGGAAATGCTGGCGCTCTACGTCGCCTCGGTCGTGCAGGGCGCCGCAGCCATGCCGATCCTTCTGATCATGATCGCCGTCAGCGGCCTCTACCTGACGGAAAACCTGCAGATCATCGCCTGGTTGATCATGGCGCTCCTGGTCCATGCTCTCGGCCTGATTGCCGCGAAGCGGGCATTGCGCAAGGATCTGACGCCGGAGACCATCGTCTACTGGCGCCGACGGTTCCTCGCGGTCCAGATCCTGATGGGCGTCGTCTGGGTGCTGTTTCTGCTGCAGGAGTGCCCGACCTGCGTGCCGCGGGATTTCGACCTCTACAAGGGCATCGCTCTTCTCGTCGCCCTCGCCTCGACCGCCATTGCCACGGTGCTGCTGCGCTATGCGCTGATCGTGACGTTCATCCCCTGCGTCGCGCTGCTGGCCGCCAAGGCGGTGCTGGCCGGGAGCGGCGATCTCGTCGCCTTGGCAGTCGTGCTCGGGACGTCGCTTGCCTTTCTCGTCTACATGACGGCACGCATGCGTCGCGCCAATATCCAGATCCTGTCCGTTCAGGCGGAAAAGGACGATCTGATCGCAGAGCTCGAAGTCGCCAAGTCGATGTCCGACGAGGCGCGGCGCCGGGCGGAAGAGGCAAACCTTGCCAAGTCGCGCTTCCTCGCATCGATGTCGCACGAGCTGCGCACGCCGCTGAACGCCATTCTTGGCTTTTCCGAGGTCATGTTCACCGAAGTCATGGGGCCGCTGAACAACCCGACCTACAAGGAATACACCGGCGACATCCATCGCTCCGGCAAGCATCTCCTCGACCTGATCAACGAGATTCTCGACCTCTCGCGCATCGAGGCGGGCCGATACGATCTCAACGAGGAAGCCATCCTGCTCGCGGAAATCACGGAAGACTGCATCGGCATGGTGCAGCTGCGCGCCCGGACCAAGAGCATCACCATCACCGAACAGTTCGAGCAGGGCATGCCCGCCGTCTGGGTGGACGAGAAGGCAATGCGCCAGGTGACGCTCAACCTCTTGTCGAACGCCGTCAAATTCACGCCGCAGGGCGGGCAGATCTCGGTCAAGGTGGGCTGGACGGCCGGCGGCGGGCAGTATCTGTCCATCAAGGACAATGGTCCCGGCATTCCGGAAGACGAAATCCCCGTCGTCCTCTCGGCCTTCGGTCAGGGCTCGATCGCCATCAAGAGCGCGGAACAGGGCACGGGTCTCGGTCTGCCGATCGTGCAGGCGATCCTTGCCAAGCATGACGGCGAATTCATCCTCCGTTCGAAGCTGCGCGAGGGGACGGAGGTCATCGCCATCCTGCCGGCACGCCGCGTTCTGGAAACGGTGCCCGCCGTGCAGGAAACCGCCGCCGTCGCGCGGCGCCGGAAAAGCTTCGCCTGAGCGGCAACGTGAGCGCCGTCAACCGGGCAGGACGTGCCCCTGTCCTACGACCTCGATCGCGACCGTTTCGCCGGGTGCTGCGACATCGAAGCCCGAGACGCGCAGGTCGAGAACGGCCCGCGACGGCCCTTCCCCCACCTCGACCGTCAGACGGCAGAGACCGCCGCCGAATTCGCTGTCGAGCACGCGCGCGCGCGCGCCCTTGACGAGATCGGCCTCCCCGAGGCCGAGCCAGCGGATGCGCAACTGCTCGGGCCGGAGCATGACCTGCAAACGCGGGCCCGAGCTGTCGCGAAGGTGTGAGTTGTCGGTCGCACGCACGGGAATGGGCCCGAGCACCGTTTCCGCCTGCCCTGACGTCACCACCGCATCCAGCAGGACGGCATCGCCGAGGAAGAGGGCCGTCTGGCGATCCACGGGGCTTCGATAGAGAGACTGCGGGCTGCCTGCCTGAACCAGCCGCCCTTCGCGGAAGACGGCAACGTGGTCGGCAAAGGACAGGGCCTCGCCCTGATCGTGCGTCACGAGAATGGACGTGGTTCCGGA
Organism: Rhizobium sp. PP-F2F-G48; assembly: GCF_004342335.1. NCBI lineage: Bacteria > Pseudomonadati > Pseudomonadota > Alphaproteobacteria > Hyphomicrobiales > Rhizobiaceae > Rhizobium > Rhizobium sp. PP-F2F-G48. Next base: position 141,822 of record NZ_SLVH01000002.1, read on the forward strand.
TGCGGCGAGAATCCGCGCGACCGTGCGGCGCATCGTGTCGCGCAGGCCGGTATCGAGCGCGGAGAAGGGCTCGTCGAGCAGCATCAGGCGCGGTTCGAGCGCGAGCGCGCGTGCCAGCGCCACGCGTTGCTGTTGTCCCCCTGAGAGCTGATGCGGACGCCGCTGGAGCATGTCCGCGTCGAGTTCCACCATGGACATCAGGGCCGCAATCCGCCTGTCGCGCCCCTCCTGCCGTTTCGGCAGGCCGAAGCCGATGTTCTCGCCGACGGTCAGATGCGGAAACAAGGCACCATCCTGCGAGACGATGCCGATGCCGCGCTTGTGGGCGGGCACGTGAACGCCCTCACCCGCGAGATGGGTGCCATCCAGCGTGATGCGGCCGGCGTCCGGACGCTCAAAACCGGCGATCAGCTTGAGGAGCGTCGTCTTGCCGGACCCGGACGGGCCGACGATCGCGGTTCTCGCACCCGCGGGAACGGTGAGCGAGACGTCGATCAGCGCACGGGCGTCCCGGCCGTAGGTTTTGCTGACGGATTCGATGGACAGAAGGCTCATGCGGCGCTCCCGCTTGCGCGGCTCGATTGGCGGTGAAGGACCAGTGTCAGCGGCAGCGACAGAACCACCATCATCAGCGCATAAGGCGCGGCCGCGACATAATCGATTTCGCTCGTCAGCGACCAGAATTTGGTCGCAAGCGTTTCGACACCTGTCGGCGACAGCATGAGGGTGGCGGTGAGCTCGTTGGTGATCCCCAGTGCCACCAGCGCCGTGCTGGCGGCAGCACCCGGTGCGGCCAGCCGCATCGTCGTCACGCGCACCGCCTGCAGAGGCGGCCGGCCGAGCGCCATCGCGGCCCGCTCCAGCTCGACCGGTGCCTGGGCGATGCTGGCCCGCAAGGCCACGAGGGCGCGGGGGAGAAACAGGAGGCCGTAGGCCAGGAGAAGCGTCGCGAATGTCTGGTAGAGGGGCAGAACCAGCCGGACGGTGATGGTGACCAGCGCCAGCGCCACGACCACGCCCGGCAGCGAGCCAACATAATAGTGGCAGGCCTCGAGAAGGCGCTGGAGGCGGCCCGGTGCCCGTACAGAGAGCCAGGCCATGGGTGCTGCGGCCACCGTCGTCAGCATGCCGCCCATGACGGCAAGGAGGATGGTCTGGAACACGGCATTGCCGACCGTCTGCAGCGGCCAGATCTCCAGACCGCCGATCGCCAGCCATCGTGTGAGCGTCGTGAAGGGCACGCCGATGGCGAGCGCCGCGGTCACGAGGTTCAGCGCCAGCGCCGGCCAGACCCAGCGGCCGAGCGCGTGACGCGTCACCATGCGCGGTGCGCCGGAGCCGACACGGGCATAGCGCTCGCCGCCGCGCGCCAGCGCTTCCGTGCCGAGAAGGGCAAGGCAGCAGAGCACGAGCACGCCCGAGAGCATGTTGGCGGCCGGACCATTGAAGGCGGACTGGAACTGATCGACGATGGCGGTGGAAAACGTGTCGAAGCGGATCATGACGAACAGGCCGTATTCCGCCAGCAGATGCAGGCCGACGAGCAGGCTGCCACCGCAGATCGCGACCCGCAATTGCGGAAGCACCGCGCGGAAAAACACACGCCAGGGGCTGAGACCGAGAGAGGCTGCGGCATCCTCGATGGCGGGATCGAGGCGGCGGATTTGTGCGGCGACCGGAAGATAGAGAAAGGGAAAATAAGCGAGCACCGAGACGAGCACGCCGCCGCCTAACCCCTTGAGCCCGGGAACGAGGCTGATCCAGGCATAGGAATGGACGAAGGCGGGAACCGCAAGCGGCGCGACGGCAAGCCAGGCCCAGAGCCGTGAGAATGGCAGGTCAGTCCGCTCCGTCAACCAGGCAAGGGAGACGGCCAGAACGATGGTGAGCGGCACCGTGGCCGCTTCGAGAAGCGCGGTATTGATGAGGAGATCGCCGACCCGCCCGCGAAACACGAGGGCCACCACCTGATCCCATCCCGTCTGCATCGTCACCACGGCCACGAAGCCGAGAGGGATGAGACTGACCAGAGCCACGAGCAAAGCGGGCAGCGTGACCAGGGGATAGGCAAGACGCGAACGCTCGCGCTGCGCGCGCTTCAGACCGCCCGGCGTTCCGCCCTGGGCGACTGCATAAGACTTGGCATCATAAGACTTGGCATCGGCATGCGGCACGGGTGGCGCCTTTACTCGGAACGGAAGATGCGCGCCTCCCCAAGGAAGCGCGCACGGGTCGCGATGACCTATTGCGGCGATTGTGGATGAAATCAATCTAGAATCGTCACGCAGACGTCATGTTGCGCCGGGATCGCGCCGTTGCGCCGCTTAGAGGATGCCGGCTTCCGTCATCAGGTCGGTGACCGACTTGCTGTTCAGCTGCTGCGGATCGACCTTGGGATAGTCCAGCGTGGAGAGGGCCGGCAGGGCCGCGTTGGACTCTTCGCCCTTGGCAACGGCGTATTCGAAGGACGTGCCATCCCGCAGGACGGCCTGGCCGCCCTTGCCCGTCAACCACTTCAGGAAGGCCTGCGCCTCCGTCTTGTGCTGGCTGGAGGCGAGGATGCCGCCGCCGGAAATGCTGACGAAGGCGCCCGGATCCTGGTTCTTGAAGAAGTGCAGCGCGACGTTCTTGCTGTTCTCGCCGGTCTTCGCCTGATCGCCGAAGTAATAGTAGTGGTAGATCACCGCGCCTTCGACTTCGCCGGCGTTCACAGCCTTCATGGCCGTCGAATTGCCCTTGTAGGCGGTGAAGTTCGTCTTCATCGCGGCAAGCCATTCCTTGGTCGCGGCTTCGCCCTTCAGTGCCAGGAGCGCGCTGACGATCGCCTGAAAGTCGGCGCCAGCGGGAGACGCCGCCCAGCGGCCTTTCCAGGCGGGATCTGCGAGATCGAGCAGCGACTTCGGCAGCTTGTCCTCGGTCAGCTTGGTCTTGTCATAGGCAAAGACCGTCGAGCGGGCGGCAACGCCGACCCAGTGGCCGTTCGACGGCTGAAAGGTTTCCGGAACCTGCGCCAGCGTCTCCTTTGCGACCGGTTCGAACAGGCCGGCCTGATCGACCAGCGACATGGCCGGAGAATTTTCCGTGAGGAAGACGTCGGCCGGGGATGCGGCGCCTTCCTGAACGATCTGGTTGGCGAACTCCATGTCGCTGCCCTTGCGCAGCGTCACCTTGATGCCGGTCTCCTTCGTGAAGGCCTCGGCCCAGGCGACGCCCAGGCTTTCATGCTGAGCATTGTAGACGACGATACCGGCGGATTCGGACTGGGCATGCGCGGGGTTCATCGCAGCCAGAAGGGCAGCCGCGGCAACGAAGCCTGCGGCACGGACGGAAATTTTCATGACGGCCTCCTCAGAGTGTCCGGGCGACGCGCCCGGCAGAGGCGGTATAGATAAGATGAACCTAAAGGTCAACTTTATGAAAACCTGCTGCTCGCCCTTCCTTGCTCCAGGAGAAGCCGCGCATTTCCGGGTTTTCAGCCCCCTCGTGCACCGGACGCGATCAGCCCTTCAAGATCACCTTTGTGTTATCGCAGATGCGTTACAGGCCCGTCAGCGGCATGTCGCTCACGACTCGCGAGAGGAAGACGACGTAGAACGCATAGCCGGCATTGGCGAGGATCAGGCAGAGACAGGCGAGCGAGCCGAGATCCTTGGCATTGCGTCCCATCTCGGAGATCTCGGGCGATACGCGATCGACGATCTCCTCGATCGCGGTGTTCAACGCCTCGAACGCGATCATCAGCAGGAAGAGAAGCATCATCGCGACATATTGAAACAATGTCGCGCCGCTCACGGCAAAGGCGATCATGGCCACGGCAAAGCCGATGAGTTCCTGCCGGAACGCGGCTTCTCCGAGCAGGCGCCTCGCTCCGCCGAGCGAATAGGTGGCGGCGGCGAAGAAATGCTGAAGACCCGTCAGCTTTCGCGGCAGCTTATCGCCCGGCGTCTTTTGTGAGGGCTTTCGCTCCTGCATCTGCAGCGCATTCCTGTTCATCTCAGCTTCTGGCCACGCAGGGCGCAAAAGCGTCCAGTTCGCGATTATAGACATCCGTCTGGATGTTCATCATGCCCAGAACCGTGTGAAACAGGTTGTCGTGCGACATGGCCGCATCCGAATAGGCGAGAAGGCACTTGGTATCAAGCCCCATGGTCCGGCTGTAGGACGGCGAGAACCAGGAGATGAAGGGCACGTGGGTCTGCTCCGTCGGCGCGATCGCGTAAGGCGCACCGTGCAGGTAGATGCCGTTTTCACCGAGCGATTCGCCATGGTCCGACATGTAGATCATCGCTCCGGCCACTGTATCCTCATGCTTGGCCAGCAGCTTTGCGACGCTCGCGAGGATGTGGTCCGTGTAGAGGATCGTGTTGTCATAGGCGTTGACGATTTCGTCCGGTGAGCAGTTCATCAGCTCGTCCGTGCGGCAATCGGGCGTGAAGCGCCGGAATTCCTCCGGATAGCGTGCGAAGTAACCGGGGCCGTGGCTGCCCAACTGGTGGAGCACGATGACCGTGTCCTGGTTGACCGCCGCCAGCTTGCTGTCGAGGCCATCGAGGAAGATCGCGTCGAGGCACTCGCCGTCCTTACAGAGCGGGCTGTTCTGGCGATCGGCCTTGGTGGCGTAGTCGGTCAGCTTGGCGATTCCCTTGCTGCCGGTATTGTTGTCCCACCAGGAGACGCTGATGCCGGCATGGGTCAGCACATCGACCAGGTTCTGACGCGTATGGGCCTTGGTCTCGGTATATTCGGTGCGCCGGTAGCCGGAGAACATGCAGGGCAAGGAGACGGCCGTCGCCGTGCCACAACTGCTCGTATTGCGGAAGTTCACGACGCCCAGCGCTTTCAGCTCCGGGTTGGTTTCCCGCCCGTAGCCATCGAGCGAAAAATTGGCGGCGCGGGCGGTTTCCCCGGCAACGACCACGACGACCACGGGCTTCTTCTCGGCCGTCAGACGGTCTCCTGCGCGCGCATCGATGCCGAAAGGTGCCACGACGAGATCGACGTCCATGTAGACGGACCGGGCATAGCGGACGGCAGCCGACAGCGGGGCTGCGGGATTGAAGACGGTGAGGACTTCCTTCCGCTCGCGGGCGACGTAGGCGATGGCGGCGTAATTGTAGCTGATCAGCGTCAGTGCCACGCCGAGTGCCGGGACGATCAGCGCGAGGTTGCGCACGGCCTTCTGCAGAAACGGACGATGCCGGACCCGCACGAGGCCGATCATGACGGCAGGGAGCACGGCGAAGACCAGGATGTGAAAGAGGAAATGCGGCGTCAGCAGATGGCCAGCCTCCGCGCCGGTCGTCACGAAGGCGCTCTCCACCATCGCCTTGTCCACGACGATGCCATAGGTATCGGTGAAGTAGGAGGCGGCGCCGGCGACGAGCACGCAGAGGATGAGAACAGGCTTGATGAGGTAGCGTACCGAAAGCGTGACCAGCACGCAGATGGTCAGCAGCGAAATGGCGGCGGAGAAGGCGACAAGGCTCGTCTTGTTGGACGAGAACGCAGCCGCCGTGCGGCTCCAAAAGGTGATGTTGGTGACGATGAGAAGATAGGCCGAGACGATAAGGGTGAGCGGAATGCTACCGATTTCGGGCCGCAACCGTTTCGCGATGTTCAAGGGTATACTCCCGTCAGGATGCTGGCGGGAACCCGTCAGGCTATGCTGTGGGTGTGGTACGGCCGACATCCTGTCGGGAAACTGTCAGGGCTGACCAACCTCATCTTGAGGGTCCAGCAGAGAAGCGCGGCCGCTGCGCTGCGCCTCTCTGTCGCTACGTCTTCGGCTTCATGCCAGTTCGGCTTAGTGCCAATCTTCGGCGGCCGGCTTCGGACCCTGACCGAGGCGACGGTCGAGTTCTCCGGCTTCGGTTTCGGTCAGGCGCAGATCCAGACGGATCGAGCCGTCCTCGAGGTCCTCGCGATGATCGACGATCGCGTGTTCGTAAAGCCACGGCAGAAGCTGCAGCCGATCGACGGGGAGCGTGACCGTCGTCTCCATCATGACGCCGGAGAGGCGGCGGTTGATTTCCTGCATGAGGGCATCGACCCCCTCGCCCGTCACGGCCGAGACGGTGACGGTGTTGGGCGTATGCGCCGCCTTCTCGAGCATCGCCGCATGCGGCTCCTCTTCCAGCCGGTCGATCTTGTTCCAGACCTCCAGCAGGCGTTCGGACCGCGCTTTCTCATCAATGCCGAGATCTTCGAGAATGCGCTCGACATCGTCCGACTGGGCCGCATGGTCCGGGTCCGAGACATCGCGGACATGCAGGATGAGGTCGGCTTCCAGCACCTCTTCGAGCGTCGCCCGGAAGGCCGCCACGAGGTGTGTCGGCAGGTCCGAGATGAACCCGACCGTGTCGGACAGGATGACGGTCCGGCCCTGCGGCAGCTTCATCCGGCGCAAGGTCGGATCGAGGGTCGCAAAGAGCATGTCCTCGGCCAGCACGCCCGCGCCGGTGATCCGGTTGAAGAGGGTCGATTTGCCGGCATTGGTATAGCCGACGAGGGCGACGATCGGATGCGGCACCTTGCGACGCTTGGAACGGTGAAGCTGGCGCGTCCGGCGCACCTGCTCCAGTTCCTTTTCCAGCTTGATGATCTTGTCCTGAAGCTGGCGACGGTCGGCCTCGATCTGGGTTTCGCCCGGACCACCCATGAAACCCGCACCGCCGCGCTGACGCTCAAGGTGGGTCCAGCTGCGGACCAGACGGCCTTTCTGATAATTCAGATGGGCCAGATCGACCTGCAACGTGCCTTCCTTGGTGGAGGCGCGACGACCGAAGATCTCGAGGATGAGGCCCGTTCGGTCGATGACCTTCGCGTTCCATTCCTTTTCGAGATTGCGCTGCTGCACCGGCGTCAGCGGATGGTCCACGATCACGAGACCGGCATCCTGGGCGTCGAGGAGTTGCCCGATTTCCTCGATCTTGCCGCTGCCGAGCAGCGTTCCGGGCTTTGGCTGGGCGATCGGCACGACCAGACCCTGGACGACGGAGAGATCGATGGCGCGGGCGAGCCCGATCGTTTCCTCCAAACGCGCCTCGTCCGTGCGAACCGAATGCGGCTGCTCGGCCTGCTGACGGCCTGTTTTCTTGACGACCGGGACGATGACCAGCGCCCGCATGTCGTCGCGGTGCTTTTCGGTCTCGGGGATGATGCTGTCTGGGGTATCGTTGTGTTTTGTGATGGCTTCAGTCCGGTGTTCAGGATGCGGATTCTTCGCTCTCGAACATCTGCATGGGCTGGCCCGGCATGATGGTCGAGATGGCGTGCTTGTAAACGAGCTGGGAATGCCCGTCGCGCCGCAGCAGCACGCAGAAGTTATCGAACGAGGTCACGACGCCGGTCAGTTTGACGCCGTTGATGAGGAAGATGGTAAGAGAGATCTTCTGTTTGCGAACCGTGTTGAGAAAAAGGTCCTGCAGGTTCTGAGAACGTTCCGCCATAGCGCCGCTTCTTTCTTTATTGCCGGTTCGAAAACAACCGGTTGATAGGTCTGCAAATCGAGAGTTGCCCCGTGCGCCTGCCCCTCAGACGCTGCGGAATCTGGTACCGCATCAAGGTCTCTTTCGCAACGTCGAAAAAGCCTCTGCGATGTTTCCGTGACACTGTAGGCCCCGGCTTTCGCAGGGTCTCAAACCCCCAGAGACTTCAGCTTGCGATGCAGGGCGGAGCGCTCCATGCCCACGAACTCCGCGGTGCGCGAGATATTTCCGCCGAAACGATTGATCTGGGCAATCAGATAATCCCGCTCGAACATCTCGCGCGCTTCGCGCAGCGGCAAGGTCATGATGTGCTGGTCGCCCTGCGCGGAAATCTTGGGCAGGCTGTCGCCCACTTCGGTCGGCAGCATATCGGCCGAGATGACCGTGTCCGGGCCATCGGAGCGCGCGAGGATCATCAGGCGTTCGATATTGTTGCGCAACTGGCGGATATTTCCCGGCCAGCCATGGGCCTGCAGCACCGCCAGCGCGTCGTCGCCGATCTTGCGCGAGCGGATGCCGGCCTGTTCGCTGATCTGGCGCATGAACATATCGACCAGGAACGGGATGTCTTCCCGGCGATCCGCAAGGGCGGGAACCCGAACCGGAATGACGGCCAGCCGGTGATAGAGATCCTCTCGGAAGGCGCCTTCGGCGATCAGGCTTTCGAGATTGTAGGCAGTCGAGGAGATGATGCGCACATCGACCTTGACGCGCTTCGAGCCGCCGACGCGCTCGAACTGCTGATCCACGAGAACGCGCAGGATCTTGTTCTGCGTTTCCCGCGGCATCTCGCCGATCTCGTCGAGATAGAGCATGCCGCCATGGGCTTCCTCCAATGCGCCGGTCTTGCGCGGCTGGCCCGGCGTGCCCTCGGTGCCGAACAACGCGATTTCCATGCGGTCGGGCGTGATTGCGGCCGCGTTCAGCGCCACGAAGGGGCCCGCTGCGCGCGCCGACTTCTTGTGGATCATCCGCGCGACCAGCTCCTTGCCCGAGCCGGACGGGCCGTGGATCATGATGCGGCTGTTGGTGGGCGCAACCTTCTCGATGGTCTGGCGCAACTGCGAAACGGCAACGGAGGTGCCGATCAACTCGACGGGATCGCCGGAGCGCTTCTTGAGTTCGGTGACCTCGCGCTTGAGCTTCGAGTTTTCGAGTGCCCGTTCCGCAATCAGGATCAGCCGGTCCGCCTTGAACGGCTTTTCGATAAAATCATAGGCGCCGCGACGGATCGCAGACACGGCCGTCTCGATGTTGCCGTGGCCCGAGATCATCACGACCGGGAGATCGGGATGGCGGCTCTTGATCTCGTCCAGCAGGGAAAGACCGTCGAGGCGGCTGCCCTGCATCCAGATATCGAGGAAGACGAGCCGCGGCACGCGGTCGGAGATCGCCGCCAGCGCACTGTCGCTGTCGAACGCCATGCGCGTCTCGTAGCCTTCGTCGGACAGGATGCCGGAGACGATCTCGCGGATGTCCTGCTCGTCGTCTACAACCAGAATATCAGCGGCCATCGGTCAGTTCCCTACTTTGTCTGTCGTCGTCTTTATGCTCCGCATCTGCGGAGCCAGATTGCCTCAAGCGAGCCTCGGCGGAGGCCTCGGTGCCGTCGCCAGGCGCGCCGGATGTCCCCGGACGATTGCGCTCGGCCTCCGGATTGATCGCGGGCGGCAGGATGATGCGAATCATCGCGCCGTGACCCTGGTCGAAATCGGGCGGCGCATCGTGCAGTTCGAGATGTCCGCCATGGTCCTCGATAATCTTCTTCACGATCGCGAGGCCAAGACCCGTGCCCTTCTCGCGCATGGTCATATAGGGCTCCAGAATTCGGTGCCGATTCTCCGTCGGCAGGCCTTTGCCGTTGTCGACGATATCGACGACATAGGTGCCGCTCTTTTCGACAAGACGCGATCGGATCATGATCTTCAGCTCGTCGCGTCCCGCATCGGCCGGCAACGACTCGATCGATTCGACCGCGTTCTTGATGATGTTGCCAAACGCCTGGCCCAGCATGCGGCCGTCGAACGAACCATCCAGCGCCTCGTCGCCAAAATCGCGGATGAAGTGAATGTCGTTGCTGCCCATTTCCCGCAGGAAGACCGCGTCCTTGAGGATCGCCCGCAGGTCGGAGCGCTCCTTCGTCGGCTTCGGCATGCGGGCGAAGGAGGAGAACTCGTCGACCATCCGGCCGATATCCTCGACCTGGCGGACGATCGTGTCCGTGCACTGATCGAACACCGCGCGGTCATCCGGATTGATCTGCTTGCCATACCGGCGCTTCAAACGCTCGGCGGAGAGCTGGATGGGGGTCAGCGGGTTCTTGATTTCGTGAGCGATGCGACGGGCGACATCCGCCCAGGCCGTCGAGCGCTGAGCGATCACGAGGTCGGTGATGTCGTCGAGCGTGATGACATAGGATTCGGCCGTATCGATCGTTTCCTCGCGCGTCACCTGAACATTCAGCGTCCGTTCCTTGCCGTTGCGCATGATGTTGATCTGCTTGCGGAAGTCGTTTCTCGGCCGTGAAATCGCCTCCGTCAGCACCTCGTCGATCTCGGGCGCCACGTCGGCCAGACGCTCGCCGACGATGTCGAAGGTCGATCGGGACAGGAAGACTTCGGTCGAGGGGTTGGCGATGGTGATGCGGCGGTCGTCCTCGACGCCGATGACCGCGGCGGTCACGCCCGACAGCACGGCCTCGATAAACCGGCGGCGATGATCCATCTCGTCCTTGGCTTCAAGCAACTGGTGCTGCTGCGTGCGGATTTCCACGATCATCTTGTTGAAGGTCCGCGACAGGCTGCCGACGTCGCCATCCACCGTGTGGACGGGCACGACGACGTTGAGATTGCCGGATGCGACGCTGTCGGCGGCGCCGATCAGCAGCCGGATGGGACGCACGATCCGGTCCGCGACCGCAATCGCCGCCCAGATCGCCGCCAGCAGCACGATGAGCGCGAAGCCGAGGTAAAGCACCCCGAAGGCGACCTGAAGCGAGGTCCGGCCGGCGGCCAGGTTGCGGTATTCCGCAACGTTCTCCTCCATCAGCCGCATGGAGTTCATCACTTTGGGATCGACGGTGCGAACGGTGTAGAGATAGGCGCCGGCGATGTTGTCGAGCGGAATGATCGCGCCGACGAGATTGGTGATGCCTGGCGGGATGAGCGTCGGCTGGCCCGAGACGGTGCTGGCCAGCGCGTCGACCGGAATGGCCGGGAGCGGCCGGTCGGTCGGAATGTTGGCCTGCAGGATCGCCTTGCCATCGGCGCGCACAAGAAAGGCACCCAGCATGCCGCGTGCCCGCGCCTGCCGGGTCATGAGATCGACGAACCCCGTGCGATCGAGACTGTAGAGCTGGCGGTTGCGCTCCAGATCGGTCGCCATGGACGCGGTCTGGCCCTGAAGGTAGCTCGCATTCTCCAGGACATAGGCCTGGGCCACATCGATGGAGGAGCGGACGATGGCCTGGGTGCGCAACGAAAACCAGCGATCGAGCCCGACATCGAGCGTGATCGAAGCGAAGATGGCGACGAGAATGGCCGGCGTGATCGCGACGATGGAGAACAGCGCGACGATGCGCACATGCAGCCTTGCGGCGGCACGGCCCTTGTTGCGGGCGCGCAGCAGCCGCAGGATTTCGCGGCCGATCAGGTAGAACAGGCCGATGACGAACAGCGCGTTTATCGCGGCCGAAGCGATGACGATATTGGTTTCCGGCTTGATCGGCGTCAGGCCGAGCAGCACCAGCAGCGAGATGATCGCGCAGGCGAGCGCGCCCGAGGCCAGCACGAGGCCCGGCAGCGCGAAAGCGGCGCGGCGATCCGTGCCATTGCCCGTCTCGTCGTTCGCCAATGGCAGTGTCAGCCCTTCGGCCATGCGTATTCCACCCACTGACGGGCACCGGCAACAGCCGGCCCCGCTCGTCCCAAGGTCTCGGAGAGACCAAGGCCCTGCCCCAACGACAATGCTGCCGACTCATCGCTTTCGCCCAAGTCGACATCATGTGTCATCCAAGCAACACAATGTGGCGTAAATGCAACGGTCGCTAGAGGGTGTCAAGCATTCCGCGAGCTGCGATAGACGGAGACGCCGAGTTCGCGGATCTTTTTGCGCAGCGTGTTCCGGTTCAGGCCGAGAAGATCGGCGGCTTTGATCTGGTTGCCGCGGGTTGCCGTCAGGGCTGCGAGAATCAGCGGATACTCCATTTCGGCCAGCACGCGGTCGTAGAGACCGGAGGGCGGCAAGCCGTCGCCGAAACCAGCGAAGTACTGGCGCATGTTTTCCTCGACCGCCTGCGAGATGGACATCGAGCCGGAGCGCGCGCTCGCCTTCTCGATCGGGCTGTCGGGAATGTCGGAGCGAAGCTCGCTCTCGATGATTTCCCGGCTGATGACCTCCTGCGGATAGAGCGCCGTCAGCCGGCGGACGACGTTTTCCAGCTCGCGAACATTGCCCGGCCAGGGATGCGACTTCATCAGCTCAAGCGCTTCCTGCTCGAAGCGCTTGACGTCAAGGCCTTCCTTCTCGGCCATCTGAACGAAATGGCGCACGAGATCCGGAATATCCTCCGCCCGGTCGCGCAGCGGCGGCAGGCGCAGCGGAACGACGTTCAGGCGGTAGTAGAGATCCTCGCGGAAGAGGCCCTGGTTGATCGACTGTTTCAGATCCTTGTTGGTTGCCGCGACGATGCGGACGTCGGAGCGGATCGGCGTCCGTCCGCCGACCGTCGTATACTCGCCCTGCTGCAGGACGCGAAGCAGCCTCGTCTGGGCATCCATCGGCATGTCGCCGATTTCGTCGAGAAACAGCGTGCCGCCTTCGGCCTGTTCGAAGCGGCCGGTCGAGCGGTTCTGCGCGCCGGTGAAGGCGCCCTTTTCATGCCCGAACAGTTCCGATTCGATGAGGTCGCGCGGAATGGCGGCCATGTTGATGGCGACGAAGGGGCCGTTGCGACGCTTGCCGTAATCATGCAGCGCCCGCGCCACCAGTTCCTTGCCCGTGCCGGACTCGCCGGTGATCATCAAGGTCAGGTCCGTCTGCATGAGACGGGCGAGCACGCGGTAGATTTCCTGCATGGCGGCGGAGCGTCCGACCAGCGGCATGCCGTCCTGCGTGTCGTCGTCCATTTTCGCCGGCTTGCGCTTGGGCTCCGCCAGCGCCCGGCCGATGATCGCGATCAGTTCGGTCAGGTCGAAGGGTTTGGGCAGGTAGTCGTAGGCGCCCTTTTCCGACGCCTTGATGGCGGTCATGAACGTGTTCTGCGCGCTCATGACGAGCACGGGCAGCTCGGGGCGCGCCTTCTTGATGCGTGGCAGCAGGTCGAAGGCATTTTCGTCGGGCATGACGACGTCCGTCAGCACGAGATCGCCATCTCCTGCCGAGATCCAGCGCCAGAGGGTCGCGGCGTTCGAGGTGATGCGGACATCGTAGCCGGCGCGGCTCAGCGCCTGGTTGAGCACGGTGCGGATGGCTGCGTCGTCGTCGGCAACGAGAATCGTGGCGCCAGTCATCGGGTCTTCCCTTTTACAGCAATGGGTTCGGGGTCCTCGGCGGTCGGTCCCTTCGACGCAGGCATGAGGACGCGGAATATGGTGCGGCTGGTCTGGCTGTCGCATTCGACGATGCCGCCGTGCCCGCCGATGATCTTTGCCACCAGCGCGAGGCCAAGGCCGGAGCCGTTGGTCTTGGTGGTGATGAAGGGATCGAACAGATGCGGCACGAGGTCGGACGGCACGCCCGGGCCGTTGTCATGCACGCAGAATTCGAGCGGCAGTGATATCTTCTCCCGCGTGCCCGCGACCGAGAGACGGATGCCGGGGCGGTAGGCCGTCGTCAGCATGATCTCGCCATCCGGCTTGTCGCCGATCGCTTCGGCGGCATTCTTCACAAGATTGAGGAACACCTGCACGAGCTGGTCGCGATTGGCATAGACCGGCGGCAGCGAGGGATCGTAGTTTTCGGTGATGCGGATGCGACGGGCAAAGCCCGCCCTCGCCACCGCCTTCACGTGATCGAGAATGGAGTGGATGTTTACCGGATGGCGGTCCACGGGCCGTTCGTCGGAGAACACCTCCATACGATCGACCAGCGACACGATGCGGTCGGTTTCGTCGCAGATCAGCCGCGTCAGCGCCCGGTCCTCGTCGTTGACGGAGCTTTCCAGCAACTGCGCCGCGCCGCGAATGCCGGAGAGCGGGTTCTTGATCTCGTGCGCCAGCATGGAGGCAAGACCGGTGACCGACCGGGCCGCCGCACGATGCGTCAGCTGCCGATCGATCTTGTCGGCCATCGAGCGTTCCTGAAAGACAATGACGACACTGCCCGGCTCGGACAGGACCGGCGCGACGTAGAGATCGACCAGCTTGTCGGCACCGAGGCGTGGCGACGACAGATCCACCCGGTACTCGTTGACCGCCGCCCTGCGCTCGCGCACCTGCTCGATCAGGGTCAGGAGCGGACTGCCGAAGGGAATGAAGGTGCTGATGTCGTGACGCGCGAGATGGTTGGCGCTCGCGCCGAAGAAGGCTTCCGCCTCCCAGTTGGCGAAGGTCACGAGCCCTGACTCGTTGACGAGGACCACCGGATTTTGGATCGCGTTCAGCACCGCCATCGGCAACGCGGCCTTGGTGTCGTCGCTCATCTTGCCGCTCATGCCGCCATCGTCCTTTCAACCGCCGTCTCGCCATCCCGAAGAAGCTCGAGGAGACTGGAGAGCGCCGCCTTGTGATCCGTCGCCGTCAGCACCAATGCCTTGCGATGCCCGGGCGCATTGGCGGCGAACCGATTGATGTACCAGCCGAGATGTTTTCGCGCATGGCGAAGCCCCGTCTCGATTCCATAGAAGGCGAGCATCATCGCATAATGCTCTGCGATCACATCGAGACGCGCCTGCCCGTCCGGTTCCGCACAGGCACCGGCGAGAACGCCCGCATGCCATGGGCGTCCCTGGCATGCGCGCCCGGTCATCACCGCATCGGCGCCAGAGCGCCTGAGAATTTCGGTCGCATCGTCCAGCGTCGTCACGTCGCCATTGGCAACGAGCGGCAGCGAGATCGCGTCGCGCACCGCGCGGATCGCGTCCCAGTCTGCGTGCCCCTTGTAAAACTGCATGCGCGTGCGGCCATGGATCGTCACCATCCGAATCCCGGCTGCCTCGGCGCGACGGGCGATATCGGGTGCGTTCAGCGTCGTCTCGTCCCAGCCGAGCCGCATCTTCAACGTGACCGGGACATCGACGGCGCGAACCGTCGCCTCGATCAGGGACAGCGCGTGATCCGGATCCCGCATCAAGGCCGATCCGGAATAGCCACCGGTGACCTTCTTTGCCGGACAGCCCATATTGATGTCGATCACGTCGGCGCCGTTTCCGGCAGCGATCTTGGCCGCCTCCGCCATCCAGTGCGCTTCACGCCCGGCCAGCTGGACCATATGCGGCGTGATGCCTGCATTTTTGAGCCGCGCCCAGCTCTCCCCTGCATTGCAAGCAAGCTCGCGACTTGCTACCATTTCGGTCACGACAAGGCCGGCGCCATAGCGCCACGCCAGTTGACGGAACGGCAGATCGGTCACGCCGGACATGGGCGCAAGCACCACGCGGTTTCGAAACGACATCCCTTCGATCGCGAAGGGCGATGACAATGTCGGCTGCTGCAATTGATTATCTTTCAGGCACATGATTTTTCTGCACTATTTTTAGACATAGATATCGTCGTTGCCAAGCGCTTTCGCGCGACATCCGCAAATTTCCTCATTCGCCGTCCAGTTCGTCTGGCAAAGCCCGTCCGCGCGGGCTAAACGCGCTGTCATCGGCAGCGCGCCGATCCACGGCAGCGCGCACACCAGTTCCGGGTCCGGCAGGGAGGCGTCTTACAGCAGATGCAGAGAGAACGCGAACTTTCATGCGGCGTCGTCATCGTTGCCGCCGGCCGCGGCGAACGGGCCGGCGCCTCGACCGAGGGACCGAAGCAGTATCGCCGGATCGGCGGACGGCCCGTCATCGCCTGGACCCTCGATGCCTTTGCGACATGGGGCAAGGCCGGCCCGATCGTCATCGTGATCCATCCGGACGACGAAGCTCTGCTCGAAACCGCGCTCGCCACCTGCAGGCCGCGCCCTGTCGTCACCATCGTCCATGGCGGCGCAACGCGTCAGGCATCCGTGCTTGCCGGTCTCAAGGCCCTATCCGAGCACGGCGTCGACTGTGCGATGATCCAGGATGCGGTTCGGCCTTTCATCACGCCCGATCTTCTCGACCGATGCCTCGACAAGCTTTCCGCCGGCTTTGAAGCCGTCCTTCCGACGATCCCCGTAACGGATACGCTGAAACGCGCCTCTGCCATCGGCGATGTGCAGGAAACCGTGTCACGCGACAGGCTGTTTGCAGCGCAGACACCGCAGTGCTTTGTCCTGTCCAAGATCCTGGATGCCCATGAGGCCGCCGCGAGTTCCGGGCGGTCGGACTTTACCGACGACGCCTCGATCGCCGAATGGGCGGGAATCCCGGTTGCCCTTGTCGAGGGCTCGGCGGACAATGTGAAGCTCACCACCCGACAGGATCTACTGATGGCGGACGAGAAACTGAGCGGACGCAGGATCGATGTTCGCACCGGCAACGGCTACGATGTACACCAGCTCGTTCCCGGTGATGGCGTTACGCTCTGCGGCATCTTCATGCACCACGACCAGTCGCTGCTCGGGCATTCCGATGCCGATGTCGCCCTCCACGCGCTGACGGATGCGCTGCTCGCGACCTGCGGCGCAGGCGATATCGGCGATCACTTTCCGCCCTCCGACGACAGGTGGAAGGGTGCCGCGTCGCGGATCTTCCTGGAACACGCGGCCGAGATCGTCCGGCGGCATGGCGGCGTCGTCATGAACGCGGATATCTCCCTGATCGCAGAGGCGCCGAAGATCGGTCCGCATCGGGACGCCATGCGGCAGGCCCTGTCGCAGATGCTGGGCATTTCGCTCGACCGCTGCTCGGTCAAGGCAACGACGAACGAGAAGATCGGATTTGTCGGCCGCCGCGAAGGCATCGCGGCGATCGCCACGGCGACGGTCAGCTTCCCCGACGGTTTTCGATGACCATCTGGCCCGACGATATCCGGCAATCTGCCGAACAGGTCCTCGAGCGCTTCGCTGAAAAAGGCTGGATGATCGCCACGGCCGAATCCTGCACAGGCGGAATGATCGCGGGCGCCCTGACCGAGATACCCGGCTCTTCCCGCGGGGTCGATCGCGGCTTCGTCACCTATTCGAACGCGGCGAAGATGGACATGCTGGGCGTCGACGCTGCCACGCTCCAGCACTTCGGCGCGGTCTCGCGCGAGACGGCGCTGGAGATGGCGCGCGGCGCGCTGGGAAACTCGAAAGCGAACGTTGCGGTCGCCGTGACGGGTGTCGCGGGACCGGGTGGCGGATCGGAGGAAAAGCCGGTCGGTCTGGTGCATATCGCTGCCGCCACGCGCAAGGGAACGATCCTGCATCGCGAGATGCGTTACGGCGATATCGGCCGGGATCAGGTGCGGCTATCCACGATCCGGACCGCACTCGCTCTGCTTCGGGATTGCGTCGATCAGGCGTTTGCGCCGGTATAGACCAAGTCGGCCCGTTTCTCGAACGCTTCCGCAAAGAGCCGGAATGCACGATCGAACATCGATCCCATCAGCGCGCCGAGAATGCGGTTCTTGAACTCGTAATCGATGAAGAAATGCACGGAGCAGCCGCCGTCGGGCGTCGCCTCGAATGTCCAGCGGTTGTCGAGATAGCGGAACGGCCCGTCGATATATTTGACTTCGATGCGATGCTCCGCCCGGTTCAAAAGCACCTGCGTCGTAAAGGTCTCGCGGATCGCCTTGTAGCCAACCGTCATGTCGGCGAGCAGCAACTCCTTGCCGTCGCGCTCCTTGCGGGTTCTGACTGTGAGGGCCTCGCACAACGGCAGGAATTGCGGATAGGACTCGACGTCGGCAACAAGGTCGAACATCTGATCGGGGGAGTGCTTCACCAAGCGTCTGGTTTCGAACTGCGGCATAAGACGCAGTTAGTTGGCGGCGGACACAAGATCAAGGAGGCGGGCAACCTCCCCGCGCGTTTTCAGCGTGAAAATCGGCACGTTCGCCCCATGCCGCGCCATCTCCCGCTCGATGAGCGGCGCCACCTGGCGCTCGAAGTTCCAGATATAGGCCAGGAATTCGCGGTCGGGAAACTGTTCCGGGCATCCCGGCGCCATATCACGGCGAACACGGCCATAGCTCGTGGCAACCCGGCGAAACATACTGATCAGGCAGAGCCAGCGCGGCAGGCGCAGCCAGAGGACGACATCGGTCCGCGGCATGCGCAGATGGAAGCTCGACGACCCCGTTCCATCCATGATCCAGCGCTCCCTTGTCACAGCCTCGGCGATGAGCGCCCGCTCCTCGGCCTTTTCGCGCTTCTTCCAGCCGGGAAGCCAGAAGAATTCCTTGTCCATCGACAGATGCGGCAGAGCCAGTCTCTCACCGAGCGCTCGCGCAAGCGTCGTCTTGCCGCCGCCGGAGCAGCCGATGACGCAGATGCGGTTTGCGCGGGATATTACCGCGGCAGCGTCCGCGACGGTCTGGAGGTCATGCGGCATCTTCGCCTCCAAGTGGTTTGATGAGCTTTAAGGAACGGCCGCTTTCCGCATTATGACGACACTGAGGATAGCCGGCCCCCTGAGACTTCCGTCTAACCAGCCGGCCGGCCAAACTCCAGTTGCCGGGATTGATGCGGCCGCGGACACAAGGGCCCGGCCGAGCCACCCTAACCGCGCCAGCGCCGACCGGGTTACGTGTGGGGTCGGACCCAGACCTTACTCGGCGGCGAGCAAAACCTTCTTTTCCCGTGCCGCCCGCAGGCGCGCAAAGTCGTCGCCGGCATGATGCGACGAGCGGGTGAGAGGGCTCGACGCCACCATCAGGAAGCCCTTGGTGTAGGCGACGGTCTCGTAGGACTTGAACTCTTCCGGCGTGACGAAGGCCTCGACCTTGTGGTGCTTGCGGGTCGGCTGCAAGTACTGGCCGATGGTCAGGAAGTCGACATCGGCGGTTCGCAGGTCGTCCATCAGCTGGAGGACTTCGTTCCGCTCCTCGCCGAGACCGACCATGATGCCGGACTTGGTGAACATGGTGGGATCGAGTTCCTTCACGCGCTGCAGCAGGCGGATGGAGTGGAAATAGCGGGCACCCGGACGGACGGTCAGATAATTGCCCGGCACGGTTTCCATATTGTGATTGAACACGTCGGGCTTCGCCGCAACGACACGCTCCAGCGCGCCGGGCTTCTTCAGGAAGTCCGGCGTCAGGATTTCGATGGTGGTTTCCGGCGAAGCGGCGCGAATGGCCCAGATGACCTTTTCGAAGTGTTCGGCCCCACCATCGGCGAGATCGTCGCGATCGACCGAGGTGATCACCACATGCGACAGGCCCATCTGCTTGACGGCCTTGGCGACATTCTCCGGCTCGGCCATGTCGAGCGCATTCGGCTTGCCCGTGGCCACATTGCAGAAGGCGCAGGCGCGGGTGCAGATC
Organism: Rhizobium sp. PP-F2F-G48; assembly: GCF_004342335.1. NCBI lineage: Bacteria > Pseudomonadati > Pseudomonadota > Alphaproteobacteria > Hyphomicrobiales > Rhizobiaceae > Rhizobium > Rhizobium sp. PP-F2F-G48. Next base: position 160,858 of record NZ_SLVH01000002.1, read on the forward strand.
TCGCCCATGATCATGAAGGTCGCGTGCTTCTTTTCCCAGCACTCGCCGATGTTCGGGCAACCCGCCTCTTCGCAGACCGTCACCAGCTTGTGCGAGCGCACGAGATCGCGTGTCTCGTGATAGCCCTTCGATGTCGGCGCTTTCACACGGATCCATTCCGGCTTGCGCAGCATCTCGGTGTCCGGCTTGTGGGCCTTTTCCGGGTGGCGCACGCGCGGCGCGTCGGTCGTGTTCTGTGTCCGGTCGAGAATGGTGACCATAGGTCCGATCTTTCTTTCCGCTTCCGACAGCCCTTCTGCGGGACAAGCCATCAGCTTCTGGTGCTCGCCTTGCAGCCGCGCGCTTATCGCCCGCCCTGCAAGGACCTGAGAGCCGGCGAGACCGCCCGCTCCTCATCGTGTCGGCCCGCATTCGGCAGACCGTGCATGCGCTGCCCCTCAGATGCGACCGCGCGCATCCGAGGTCAAGTCACGATCAGGCGTTCAGAGCCCGGCCGTAAGCGTCCAGCACGCTTTCCTTCATCGTCTCCGAAATCGTCGGATGCGGGAAGATGGTATGCATCAAGTCTTCCTCGGTCGTCTCGAGGTTCATCGCGACAACGAAGCCCTGGATCAGCTCGGTCACCTCGGCGCCGACGAGATGCGCGCCGATCAGCTCTCCGGTCTTCTTGTCGAAGATGGTCTTTACCATGCCCTGGTCTTCGCCGAGTGCGATCGCCTTGCCGTTGGCCACGAAGGGGAAGCGGCCGACGCGGATCTCGCGGCCTTCCGCCTTGGCCTTGGCTTCGGTCAGCCCGACGGAAGCGACCTGCGGGTTGCAATAGGTGCAGCCCGGGATCTTCAGCTTGTCCATCGGATGGACATTCGGCAGGCCTGCAAGCTTCTCAATGCAGATGACGGCTTCATGCTCGGCCTTGTGCGCCAGCATCGGCGGGCCGGCGACGTCGCCGATCGCATAGAGGCCGGGCACATTGGTCTTGCCGTAGCCATCGATGACGATGCAGCCGCGATCGGTCTTCACGCCCAGCGCTTCGAGACCGAGATTCTCGATGTTGCCGACGACGCCGACGGCCGAGATCATGCGGTCGGCCGTGATCTTCTCGATCGTGCCGTCCTTCTTCTCGACATGCGCGGTGATGCTGTCCGCACCCTTCTCGACCTTGGAGACCTTGGCTTCCAGAAGGATCTTCATGCCCTGCTTGTCGAACTGCTTCTTGGCGAAGGTCGAGATTTCGGCATCTTCGACCGGCATGACCTGGCCGAGAACTTCCACGACCGTCACATCGACGCCCATGGTCCGGTAGAACGAGGCGAACTCGATACCGATCGCGCCGGAGCCCATGACCAGCAGCGACTTCGGCATCTTCTCGGGCTTCATCGCCTCGAAATAGGTCCAGATCAGCTTGCCATCAGGCTCGATGCCAGGCAACGCACGGGGACGCGCGCCGGTGGCGATGATGATGTGCTTGGCGGTGTAGGTGCCCTCACCCAGCGTGTTCTTCGGGATCGGGCCCTGCGGCTGGACGATCGGCTTGGTGATCGGGCCGACGACGACTTCGCCGGCCTTCGTCAGCTTCGCTTCGCCCCAGATGATATCAACCTTGTTCTTCTTGAACAGGAAGCCGACGCCGCCGTTCATGCGCTCGGCGATGCCGCGCGACCGGGCGACGATCGCCTGCAGATCCGGGGAGATCGTGCCTTCGAGCTTCAGCCCGTAATTCTTCGCATGCTGGGCGCTGTGGAGCACGTCGGCGGAGCGCAGGAGCGCCTTGGTCGGAATACAGCCCCAGTTGGAGCAGATGCCGGCCAGATGCTCGCGCTCGACGACGGCCACCTTCATGCCCAGCTGCGCGGCACGGATCGCCGCAATGTAGCCGCCGGGGCCGGAGCCGATGATGATCACGTCGTAATTCTGAGCCATGCCTTGCGTTTCCTGTGTTCGAGGCGCGCTCCGGGCGCTGCCGTTCGTGTTAGAGGCCGAGCATCACACGGACGATCGGCTCGAGGCCGCGTCCGATGGCTCTTGTATTCTCCGCATCGAGATGGATGCCGTCGATCGGCGTCGTCTTGGCCACCGATCCCGCGTCGAAAAATCCGCAGCCCGTTTCGTCGGCGAGATCCGCATAGAGCGAGGCCAGCATCGCCGATTGCTCGCGCGCGCCGGCAAACATCGCGGCAAATGCAGCATTCGCCGTTTCGCAGGCTGCCGGCGGCGCAACGATCAGAACGTCCGGCGCGTCGGCCTCGAAGGACCAGGCATGATGCCGGACAAGCTCGACCAGCCGCTCGATGCCCTGAACGGCGCCAAACGCCGTCCCGTGCACCACGGGCTTCATGTCATTGGTGCCGAGCAGCAGGATCACGAGATCGATCGGATCATGGCTGTGCAGCACGGTCGGCAGGATGCGGGCGCCGTTGCGGTCCGCATCCGCCAGATGATCGTCGTAGGCGGTCGTGCGACCATTCAGCCCTTCGGCGATGACATGGACGCCCTCACCCAGCGCGTTGCCAAGCACCGTCGGCCAGCGATCCGCCAGCGCATGCCGCCCGGGTGCGGCCGCATCGTAACCCCAGGTGAGGCTGTCGCCATAGCAGAGGACTGTTCTGGTGTTACTCATCGTCCGTCATTCCTGCGCCGCCACATGGCCTATTGAACCGGAGGGCAGGCATGCCCGCCGCCGGTCGCTATCGGCCGTTCGTCAGTTTCTCGACCTTGCGTTCCAGTTCGAAAATCCGTTCCTCGAAATCCCCGGTCACGAATTTCGACATCATCGTATCCGCGGTCAAAGCCTGCCGAATGGTCTTCTGGCCGCTTTCCAGCTTGTCCAGACGCTGCCGCACCTCGGTGAATTCTTCCCGCATTTCCGTGAATTGCTTCTGAATTTCTGCACGGATCTCGCGCAACAAAGGCAGGATCATGCTTTCCGGTTCATCCGCCATCGAGGATCTCCTTCACACCCATCCATTGTACCAGCATGCTCTGATATGGCGAGGCCATCGCCAAATGTCACGCGCATGCACGACAAAACAGATGAGAGGTCCTCCCTCAGAAGGGAGGACCAGACGCGTGGGTTACACCAGCATGCCCATCGGGTTTTCGATGTAGCGCTTGAACGCGCCCAGCAGTTCGGCACCCAAAGCTCCGTCTACCGCGCGATGGTCGGTGGACAGGGTCACCGTCATGACGTTGGCGATCTTCATCTCGCCCTTCTTCACGACGACGCGCTCCTCGCCTGCACCGATCGCGAGGATCGTGGCATGCGGCGGGTTGACGACGGCGGCGAAGTTCTTGACGCCCATCATGCCCATGTTGGAAACCGCAGTCGTCCCGCCCTGATATTCGTCCGGCTTCAGCTTGCGGCCCTTGGCGCGGGCACCGAGGTCCTTCATCTCGTTGGAGATGGCCGACAGGCTCTTCAGCTCGGCGGAACGAACGATCGGGGTGATGAGACCGCCCGGGATCGACACGGCCACGCCGACATCGGCGTGCTTGTGCTTGACCATATTGGTCTCGGTCCAGGACACGTTCGCATCCGGGACATCCCGAAGCGCGAGCGCCAGTGCCTTGATGACCATATCGTTGACCGACAGCTTGTAGACCGGCTTGCCGTCCTTCTCGGGAGCGGCGGCATTCAGCTGTGCGCGCAGCGCCAGGAGCGCATCCAGCTCGCAATCCACGGAGACGTAGAAATGCGGGATGGTCTGCTTGGACTCCTGGAGACGCTTGGCGATCGTCTTGCGCATGCCGTCATGCGGCACGAGATCGTAGGAGCCGTCGGCAAAGTTCTTGAGAACCTGCTCGTCGGACATGCCCTTGGGTGCAGAGGCTGCGGGAGCCGCTGCCGTCGTCGGTGCGGCCGATGGGGCCGTTGCAGCCTTGCCGGTCCCGCCGGCAACGGCTTTTTCGACGTCGCTCTTGATCACGCGACCCTTCGGGCCCGTGCCGGTCACGGCAGAGAGGTCGAGACCGGCTTCCTTGGCGAGACGGCGGGCGAGCGGCGAGGAGAAGACCCGCTTGTCGCCATCGGTCTTTGCAGCAGCCGGCGCCTGGCCCTGGGGCGCGGTCGGAGCCTTTGCCGCAGCCGGTGCTTCCGACGTCGACGCTCCGGATTCGGCCTTGGCAGGCTGAGCCTCGGCCTTCGGTGCGGACGCACCGCCGCCGGAGGCCGCCGCGCCGACATCCTCGCCGTCGGCGGCGAGGATCGCGATCAGGGCATTGACCTTGACGCCTTCGGTGCCGGCGGGAACGACGAGCTTGGCGACGACGCCTTCATCGACGGCTTCGACTTCCATCGTCGCCTTGTCGGTCTCGATCTCGGCGATGACATCGCCGGACTTGACGGTGTCGCCTTCCTTGACGAGCCATTTGGCAAGGTTGCCTTCCTCCATGGTCGGAGAAAGCGCGGGCATGGTGATGTTGATCGGCATGATCCCGCTTCCCTTACTTGTAGCAGACGGTCTTCACCGCCTCGACGACTTCACCGACGTTCGGCAGAGCCAGCTTTTCGAGGTTTGCCGCATAGGGCATCGGAACGTCCTTGCCGGCAATCGTGAGGATGGGCGCATCGAGATAATCGAAGGCCTGCTGCATGACGCGCGTCGCGATCTCGGTCCCGACGGAGGACTGCGGATAGCCTTCCTCGACGGTGACCAGACGGCCGGTCTTCTTGACCGATTCGATGATCGTCGGCAGATCCATCGGGCGGATCGTGCGCAGGTCGATCAGTTCGACATCGATGCCGTCCTTCTCGAGCTCGGCAATCGCCTTCAGCGAATAGGTCATGCCGATGCCGAAGGAGACGATGGTCACGTCCTTGCCGGTCTTGTGGATGCGGGCCTTGCCGATCGGAAGAACGAAATCGTCCAGCTTCGGAACGTCGAAGGACTGACCGTAGAGGATCTCGTTCTCAAGGAAGATGATCGGGTTCGGATCGCGGATCGCAGCCTTCAGCAGACCCTTGGCGTCCGCGGCGGAGTACGGCGCGATGACCTTGAGGCCCGGGATATGGCTGTACCAAGCTGCATAATCCTGGCTGTGCTGCGCGCCGACCCGGGCGGCCGCGCCGTTCGGGCCACGGAAGACGATCGGTGCACCCATCTGGCCGCCGGACATGTAGAGCGTCTTGGCAGCCGAGTTGATGATGTGGTCGATCGCCTGCATGGCGAAGTTGAACGTCATGAACTCGACGATCGGCTTCAGGCCTGCCATGGCGGCACCGACGCCCACCCCGGCAAAGCCGTGCTCGGTGATCGGCGTATCCACGACGCGACGTGCGCCGAATTCCTGCAGCAATCCTTGCGTGATCTTGTAGGCGCCCTGATATTCGGCAACCTCTTCGCCCATGACGAAAACATCGCCATCGCGGCGCATTTCCTCGGCCATGGCGTCGCGCAGTGCTTCACGCACCGTCGTGGACACCATTTCCGTGCCGGCCGGAATATCCGGATCGGACGCGACATCGACCTTCGGTGCCGCGGGAACCTTGCTGTCGGCCTTCGCTGTCGGCTCGTCGCCCGATTCGCGGGCCTTGCCGCCGGCGTCGTTCGAGGTCGCGGCCGGCGTGTCGGCATCGGCCTTCGGGGCGGCGGGCTTCGCACTGGCCGCAGCATCGGCGCTCTCGCCGTCCTGCAGCAGGATGGCGATGGCCGTGTTGACCTTGACGTTCTCGGTGCCGGCTTCGATCAGGATCTTGCCGATCGTGCCTTCATCGACGGCTTCCACTTCCATGGTCGCCTTGTCGGTCTCGATTTCGGCGATCACATCGCCGGAGGCGACGGTGTCGCCTTCTTTCTTCAACCATTTGGAGAGCGTGCCTTCTTCCATGGTCGGGGAAAGGGCGGGCATCAGAATTTCAATAGGCATGGATCAATCCCTCGTCCCGGATCACAGAAGAATATCGGTGTAGAGCTCGGATACATCCGGCTCCGGATCGTTCTGCGCGAAATCGGCGCTGTCGGCCACGATGTCGCGGACGTCCTTGTCGATCGCCTTCAGTTCGTCCTCGGTGGCCCAGCCCTTCTCCAGCAGGCGAACCTTGACCTGCTCGATCGGGTCGTGCTCGGACCGCATCTTCTGAACTTCGTCCTTGGAGCGATACTTCGCCGGGTCGGACATGGAGTGGCCGCGATAGCGGTAGGTCTGCATTTCGAGAATGACCGGACCCTTGCCCTCGCGGCAATGGGCAACCGCTTCGTCGCCGGCCGCCTTCACCGCACGGACGTCCATGCCATCGACCTGATAGCCGGGGATGCCGATCGCGGCGCCGCGCTGCGAGAAGTCGACGCCGGCAGACGCGCGGGCGACGGACGTGCCCATGGCGTAGCGGTTGTTCTCGATGATGTAGATGCACGGCAGCTTCCAGAGCGCCGCCATGTTGAAGCTCTCATAGACCTGGCCCTGGTTGGCCGCGCCGTCGCCGAAATAGGCGAGAGAGACATTGTCGTTGCCGCGATAGCTGTTGGCGAAGGCGAGACCGGTGCCGAGCGACACCTGCGCACCGACGATGCCATGGCCGCCGTAGAAATTCTTTTCCTTGGAGAACATGTGCATGGAGCCGCCCTTGCCGCGGGAGTAGCCGCCCTGGCGCCCCGTGAGCTCGGCCATGACGCCGCGTGCGCTCATGCCGGTTGCGAGCATGTGGCCGTGGTCGCGGTAACCGGTGATGACCTGGTCGCCTTCTTTCAACGCCAGCTGCATGCCGACGACGACAGCTTCCTGGCCGATGTAGAGGTGACAGAAGCCGCCGATGAAGCCCATGCCGTAGAGCTGGCCGGCCTTTTCTTCGAAACGGCGGATCAGGAGCATCTCCCGATACGCCTTGAGATCCTCCTCCCGATCGAATTCTACGATCGTGCCGTTGGCGAAATCCTTGACGGCAGATTTGCCGCGGCTGGATACGGGCGCGTTTTGACGCGATGCCATGCGATCCTCCCTATGGTTGGCGTTTTGCGGCTACCATAAGCAAAGTGCGTGACAACAGCAATGCTATATTTGCATGGCTTATATTCAGCGCAAGAGACTGAAAGAACTGTGAAAATCGTGATTAACTGAATTCGAGTTAAATCGCTCTTTCAGTGGAAGATGACGATCTCGTCGGCGCGGGACATATTGAGCCCGAACCGGGCCTTTTCGTCCAGCATGTCGCGCTCCATGGAGCCGTCGCTGAGCAGGGCGACTTCCTTTTCAAGCAACTGGCGCTTCTCGGTCAGCTCCTTCAACGTCGCCTGCCGCTCGACGCGCTGGCGGTCGAAGACTTCCGTCGCCCGGAGCCCGAAATCGCCGTGGATGGAATGATAGGAGAAATAGGACAGGAAGGCGACCGTGATGAGCGGCATGGCAAACCGCCCGAGTTTCCGCTTCCGATGATGCTTGGTCCACATACGCTGACGCCCTGCTACGCTATTGCACTTCAAGCTAGCAGCCATGTGTTAATCGAGCGTTGACCATACCGAACATTGGGCCGCGGCGACCCGAAAACGAAAAAGCCCGGGCCTCCTTGCGGAAGCCCGGGCTCGAGACGGCGACGGCGGGAAATCAGCCGCGCAGGATGGAGCGACCCATGTACTGCGCCTGCGGGCCGAGCTGCTCTTCGATGCGGATCAGCTGGTTGTACTTTGCCGTCCGGTCGGAGCGGGCGAGCGAGCCGGTCTTGATCTGGCCGCAGTTGGTGGCGACGGCGAGATCGGCGATCGTGCTGTCTTCGGTCTCGCCCGAACGGTGCGACATCACGGCGGAGTAGCGGGCCTTGTGCGCGGTTTCCACCGCGTCGAGGGTTTCCGACAGCGAGCCGATCTGGTTGACCTTGACGAGGATCGAGTTGGCGACACCCATCTTGATACCGTCGCGCAGGCGCTTGGAGTTGGTGACGAAAAGATCGTCGCCGACGAGCTGGACCTTGGAGCCGATCTTGTCGGTCAGGTACTTCCAGCCGTTCCAGTCGTCTTCGCCCATGCCGTCCTCGATCGAGAAGATGGGGTACTTGGCGGCGAGTTCCGCGAGGTAATCCGCCATGGCTTCCGGCTCCAGCACGCGGCCTTCGCCTTCCAGGTGGTACTTGCCGTCCTTGAAGAACTCGGTCGAGGCGCAGTCGAGCGCGATGAACATGTCCTCGCCCGGCTTGTAGCCGGCTTTTTCGATCGAGCTCATGATGAAGTCGAGCGCGGCCGGAGCCGATGCGAGACCCGGCGCGAAGCCGCCTTCATCGCCAACATTGGTGTTGTGGCCATCGGCCGACAGCTGCTTCTTCAGCGTATGGAACACTTCCGAGCCCATGCGAACGGCGTCGCGGATGGAGTCGGCGCCAACGGGAACGATCATGAATTCCTGGAAGTCGATCGGGTTGTCGGCATGGGCACCGCCATTGATGATGTTCATCATGGGGACCGGCAGATAATGGGCGTTCGGGCCGCCGATGTAGCGGTAGAGCGGCAGGCCGGCCGATTCGGCAGCGGCCTTGGCAACGGCCAGAGAGACACCGAGAATGGCATTGGCGCCGAGGCGCGACTTGTTCTCGGTGCCGTCGAGCTCGATCATGACCTGGTCGATCTGGATCTGGTTCTCGGCATCGAGGCCGCCGATGGCTTCGTAGATTTCGCCGTTGACGAACTCAACGGCGCGTTCGACGCCCTTTCCGAGATAGCGCGAGCCACCGTCGCGCAGTTCGACCGCCTCATGGGCACCCGTCGATGCGCCGGAGGGTACGGCGGCACGGCCGAAGCTGCCGTCTTCGAGATGCACGTCGACTTCGACCGTCGGATTGCCACGGCTGTCCAGAATTTCGCGGCCGATGATGTCGATGATGGTTGTCATGGTCTCTTCCCTGTCTTTGGGTGGGGGGCGGATGGCCTGTCTTAATCGACGGCCATGAAATTACAATGGCAGCGCCTCAGCGCTTGGCGATGGAATCGAAGGCAAGCAGCGTTTCGAGCAGACGCGGCATGTCGTCGAGGCTGACCGTGTTCGGACCGTCCGATGGGGCGTTGTCCGGATCCTCATGGGTCTCGATGAAGACGCCGGCAACACCGACCGCGACGGCGGCGCGCGCCAGCGTCTCGACGAATTCGCGCTGACCGCCGGAGGATGTGCCCTGCCCGCCCGGCTGCTGGACCGAATGGGTGGCATCGAACACCACGGGCGCGCCGAGGCCCGCCATGATCGGCAGCGAGCGCATGTCGGAGACCAGCGTGTTGTAGCCGAAGGAGGCGCCGCGCTCGCAGAGGAGCACGTTCGGGTTGCCGCTATCGGTGAACTTGGCGAGCACGTTCTTCATGTCCCAGGGCGCGAGGAACTGGCCCTTCTTGACGTTGATGGTCCGGCCGGTCTTTGCGGCGGCGACCAGCAGGTCCGTCTGTCGGCAGAGGAAAGCCGGGATCTGCAGAATGTCGATGGTCGGCGCGACCAGCGCGCAGTGCTCCTCGGTATGGATATCGGTCAGAACCGGGAAACCGTATTCCGTCTTGAGGTCGGCAAAGACCTCCATCGCCTTTTCAAGACCGATGCCGCGCTTGCCGGACAGCGACGTGCGGTTGGCCTTGTCGAAGGACGACTTGTAGACGAGGCCGAGGCCGAGCTTGTCGCAGAGTTCGACCATGCGGCCGGCGATCATGAAGGCGTGGTCGCGGCTCTCCATCTGGCAGGGGCCGGCAATCAGAGTCAGTTTCGACCCTTGCGAGAAGGTCACGGCGCGGGCGCCTTCGCCGACGACGACGGATGCATTGGTTTTCATGGTCATTCTCCAAATACGAAGATAGCGCCCTGTCCGGGCGCCGGAGGCACGAGCAGGCTGTCGCCACGCTTGACGTGGTCGATGTGGTTTGCGGCGAGAATGGCTTGCGTCGCGGCGATATCGGCAACGGTAAAGACGAGCGCGCGGGCGCGAAGACCCCGCTCCACAGACGCTTTCTCGACACCGAGGAAAGCCCGCATTCCCGCGTCGTTCAGAACGGAGATCTGGGCGTTTTCGGCTTGGATGTCCATACCGAAGGAATGCGCCTCCGTTTCGCGCTCGTCCACCACCTGCTGCAGAAAATACTGGAAGTCGGTCGGATTGGGCTCGGACAGGATGACCTTCCTGATGCCCGTCACGCCGTTCCCATGGGTTTCAAGAGCAGAGCGGTCTGCAGGCAGCGGCTGGACACGCTGGCAGGTGAAGCAGAACAGGTCCGGGGCACGCAGGTCGCTGGCGAAAGCCAGCCGGAATTGCCCGATCGCTTCCCCGCCATCCGGCCGCTTCATCGGCCGCGAGAACTCAAGGATATCACCGCCGGAAAGACCATTGGTCTGAAACCGCGCATGGTCGGCAACAGCATCATCGGTGGAGAAGACAAGCGCGGAGAAGCCATCCTGTCCCCGGCGAAAGCGATAGGCCTGGTCGCGCGCTACGAAAGCGTTCCCTTGCAGAGCAGCCGCTTCGCAATCTTCGCGCTGGGCGACGGCCAGCGGTTCGAGATAGGTCTTGTCGGCGAGGAAGACACAGGCATTCTCGGTGCCGAAGGGGTGCGGCGCATCCCCGGCGACGGTGAAGCCGAGGCTTGAGAGGCGCGTGCGGGCCGTCGTCAGATCGATGACCGGCAGAACGAGATGATCGAGATGGCGGCGGACATGGCCTGCGATCGCCGGTCGGTCGTCTCTCATCGTCCGCTTCTCCTCGTCACGCCGGCACGGAGCAAGCGTTCCCGGGTGCTTGGCATCTTCGGGCGGACAATTCAAGGCTGGAGTTGGTTTGGACGATCGAACCCTGCGGGCTTGGTTCAGTCGCAGTTCCTGAGTTGACCGGCATAGGACGATGCGAGAGCGGCCGAGCGACGGGCGGTCGCCTGCAGGCCCGCATTGCCGCGCCAGGAGCCGCGGGCGTAGCCGGCATCGCCGGAGTAGTAGGCGAGATAGAGGTTATAGGCGTCGTTGAGCGCGATGCCGTTCTTGCGGTGGTTGCGGGCGTGGTACCAGCCCACGAAATGGATCGCGTCGGCGAAATTCGTTCGCTTGGCCATCCAGCGTCCCGTCGAGGCGCGGTATTCGTTCCACGTTCCGTCGAGCGCCTGCGAATAGCCGTACGCGCTGGACACCCGCTTCCACGGAATGAAGCCGAGGAGCTTCGTGCGCGGGGGTTTGGCATAGGGCTGAAAGTTGGATTCCGTGTAAATCGTTGCCATCAGAATGGGAACTGGCACGCCATACTGGTTCTCGGCGTGCCGTGCGGCGCGTTGCCAATTGTTGAACCACCCATCGCGCTGCTCGAAGATCGCGCAGGCATTCCGGGTGTTCTTCGGCGCCGTTGCACAGCCGGCAAGCGCCATCAGGGCGACGATCATCAATACACGCATCGCTCTCGATCCAGGTTCGAAAGAAATGAATGGCAGGTAAATGTTAAAAGAAGGTTTTGATCAATCGATCGGGCTATCGAGAGGTCAGACCGTGCGCCGATAGAACCGCGTGTCGAGCGCCATTCGGGGGAAGGCGGCCGACAGGTCGCCGGCATCGATCAGCTCGAAGCCGTTCTTTTCGTAGAAGCGATGCGCGGCGAGAAACCGATCGGTCGTTCCGAGCAGAACGGCGGAGAAGCCCTTTGCCGTCGCATGCGACAACAGCGTATCGAGGAGCCGCTGCGCGATGCCATGCGTCGCGCCGCGATGGCTGGCGGCGACGAACATCTTGCGCAGAGCGCCCTGCCCGTCGCCAAGATCTTTCAGCGCGATCGTGCCGACGATCCGGCCGCCATCGTCCGCTACCCAGAATTCGCCGGCCCCCTGACGATAGAAGCCGTCGATATCGCCGAGGTCGGGCTGGTCGGCCGCCGTGATCGAAAAGCCGAACTCGCCCGACTGGATGGGCACGATCAGTTCGACGATGCCCGCTTCGTCTCCGGCCCCTGCGGCCCGGATGGTGATGACGGCGTCGGCGACCTCCCCGCTCGGCACGGCGCGGCTCAGACGAGCCGCGTCTGCTCGACCGCGGCCTCGATGAAGCTGGCGAAGAGCGGATGGGGGTCGAGTGGCCGGGACTTCAGCTCCGGGTGATACTGGACGCCGATGAACCACGGATGATCCGGATACTCGATCGTTTCCGGAAGGACACCGTCCGGCGACATGCCCGAGAAGACGAGGCCGCAGTTTTCGAGGCGATCCTTGTAGTCGATATTGACCTCGTAGCGGTGACGATGGCGCTCGGAGATATCGCCGGAGCCGTAGATGTCGGCGATCTTCGTGCCCTTCTTCAGCGAGGCCTTGTAGGCGCCGAGGCGCATGGTGCCGCCGAGGTCGCCGGAAGCCGTGCGCTTCTGAAGTTCGTTGCCCTTGATCCACTCGGTCATCAGACCGACGACCGGCTCGGCCGTCGGGCCGAATTCGGTCGAGGATGCCTTTTCGATGCCGGCCAGGTTTCGCGCCGCTTCGACCACAGCCATCTGCATGCCGAAACAGATGCCGAAATAGGGCACCTTGCGTTCGCGCGCGAAACGGGCGGCCAGGATCTTGCCTTCGGACCCCCGCTCACCGAAGCCGCCGGGCACGAGAATGCCGTTGACCTTCTCGAGGTAGGGCGCCGGGTCTTCCTTTTCGAAGACCTCCGACTCGATCCATTCGAGCTTGACCTTCACCCGATTGGCGATCCCGCCGTGATACAGGGCCTCGATCAGCGATTTATAGGCGTCCTTGAGGCCGGTATATTTGCCGACGATGGCGATCGTGACCTCGCCTTCCGGCGTGCGGATCCGGTCGTAGACGTTTTCCCAGCTGTCGAGACGCGGCTTCGGCGCAGGTTCGATGCCGAAGGCGGCAAGCACTTCCGAATCGAGGCCTTCCTTGTGATAGGCGATCGGCACGTCGTAAATGCTGGCCACATCGAGCGCCTGGATGACGGCGGACGGGCGAACGTTGCAGAACAGCGAGAGCTTGCGGCGCTCGGCTTCCGGGATTTCGCGGTCGGCGCGCACCAGCAGGATGTCGGGGTGGATGCCGAGAGCCTGCAGTTCCTTGACGGAATGCTGCGTCGGCTTGGTCTTCAGCTCGCCCGCAGCCGAGATATAGGGCATCAGCGTCAGGTGGACGTAGATGGCGGCACCGCGCGGCAGGTCGTTCTTCAGTTGGCGGATCGCTTCCATGAACGGCATGGCCTCGATGTCGCCCACCGTGCCGCCGATCTCGCAGATGACGAAGTCGTATTCCTCGTTGCCCTCGGTGACGAAATTCTTGATCTCGTTCGTGACGTGCGGAATGACCTGAACCGTCGCACCGAGGTAATCGCCGCGGCGTTCCTTGTCGATGATGTTCTTGTAGATGCGACCCGTGGTGATGTTGTCGGTCTTGGTGGCCGAGCGGCCGGTGAAGCGCTCGTAATGACCGAGATCGAGGTCGGTTTCAGCGCCGTCATCGGTGACGAACACCTCGCCGTGCTGCGTCGGGCTCATGGTGCCCGGATCGACGTTCAGGTAGGGATCGAGTTTGCGAAGCCGCACCCGATAACCACGGGCCTGCAGCAACGCGCCGAGAGCGGCTGCGGCAATCCCTTTTCCAAGGGACGAAACCACGCCGCCGGTGATGAATACATATCGCGCCATGGGCTTGACCGGATACCTTTTCGAGACTGATTCCGCCATCGAAAAATGCCGCACTCCCCAGATTTCGAGGGGGCGGCGTCGATGACGCACAAAAGAAAACCGGCGGAAAACAGGTTCCGCCGGTCGGATTGCGATGCGCTCTGCTTACTGCGCGGTCGGTGCGCCGGTGCCTGTCGATGCAGGCGGCGTGGCCGGTGCGGCAGCAGGTGCGTCCGTCGCCGGCGCCGGCGCGGCCGGGGTCGTCGTGGCGGCTGGTGCCATCGTATTCGCCGGAGCCATCGTGTTGGAAGGCGCCATCGTGTTCGAGGGAGCGGGCGCTGCGGGCGTCGTCGCGGCCGGAGCCGTTGTTGCCGGAGCGGTGGTGGTTGGCGCGGTGGTGGCGGGCGCATCGCCACCAGTCGGAACGCCGTTGCTCTGTGCAGCCGGTGCCGGTGCCGGGTTCGCCGGTGCGGGGGTCGCAGGCGTGGTCGCCGTGCCGCCGAGCGAATCGAGAACGCCGTTCCCATTGTTGGTCGTGCCGGGGATGCGATCGAGGACGTCCGTCGCATTCGGCTGGTAGCGGGCGTAGATGCTCATGGCGAGCGCGAGGACGAAGAAGAGCGTTGCGAGGATCGCCGTCGTGCGCGTCAGCGCGTTCGCCGTGCCGCGTGCGGACATGAAGCCGGAGCCGCCGCCGACGCCGAGACCGCCGCCTTCCGAGCGCTGGATCAGCACGACGCCGATCAGCGCCAGTACGACCATGAGATAGATGACAAGCAATACTTCCTGCATTTCGTCCAGTCCTGGCTTGAAGCGCGCCGGACCCCGGCCGTGTCGCCGTTCGTCACCCGCACTTGACGTCTCTTTTGCCGCAAATCTTCACGAAAAGCCGGGCACGGAAAGGCCGCGTGTTCCCGGCCGCGTCCTCGCAGCGAATTTCGGTTTCGCGGGCTCAATATACCAAGCAGCCCGCTATTCCAAGCCCGATGATTCAGCCGAGCAGCTGCTCGTATGCCCCGTAGATGGCGAGGAAGTCCTGCGCCTTCAAGCTTGCGCCACCGATCAGGGCGCCATCGACGTTGGCGATGCCCATCAGCTCGACCGCATTGGCCGGCTTGACCGAGCCGCCATAGAGGATTCGCAGGGCCGCACCCTCGCCGCCGAAACGGGCCGTCAGCTCCTTGCGCATGAAGGCATGCGCCTCCTCGACGTCGCCGGCCGTCGGCGTCAGGCCGGTGCCGATCGCCCAGACCGGTTCGTAGGCGATCACGGTGTTCTGCGCCGTGATGCCGTCCGGCAGCGAGCCGTCGAGCTGCCGCTTCAAAATGTCGAGCGTTTGTCCGGCCTTGCGCTCGTCACCCGTCTCGCCGATGCAGACGATGGCTGTGAGACCGGCTGCCAGGGCCGCTTCCGTCTTTGCCCGCACGATCGCGTCGGTCTCGGCGTGGTCGGTCCGGCGCTCGGAGTGTCCGACGATGACATGGGTGCCGAAACAGTCGGCGACCATTTCCGCGGAGATATCGCCCGTGTGGGCGCCGGAAACGGCGACGTGGCAATCCTGCGCGCCGATGGCGAGCGGGCTGTCGTCGCAAAGCGCCGTTGCCACGTAGAGAAGCGTTGCCGGCGGGCAGATGAGCACCTCGACCTTTTCCGACAGCGGGCCCTTGACCCCCTCTGCCATCGCCTTGATCTGGTCGAGAGAGGCGCGGAGCCCGTTCATCTTCCAGTTCCCCGCAACAAGCGGACGCACATCAGGTGTCATTCGGCTTTCTCCCGTTTTCCGACGATGGATCGGCCGTAGCAAATCCCTCCGGTCGTGGAAAGCGTTCATCACGCGCGGCTTGAAAAAGCCTCTGCCCGACGCGGCGCCGGGCAGAAAACGGGCGTCGGGTCGAGCGTCCCGCCTCAGCCCATCTGGCTGCCGACGAAATCCTTGACGATGCGGATGATGCCGCGGCCGAGGAGGTCGTCGAGCGCGTCGACGAACTGATCGACATGCTTGCGTTCGCAGATCAGCGGCGGCTCGAGCCGGATGACGTTGCGATTGTATTCGGTAAAGGCGACGAGCGTGTCGTAATCCCGCAAGAGCAGCGCGCCGATGAAGCCGGAGAGCGAGCCCTTGAGCTTGTCGTCGAGCATGCCGATGACCGGGCGCAGGACCAGCGGCATCGTCTGGCTGAAATCCTGGAACTCGAGCCCCACCATGAGGCCCTGCCCGCGAACCTCCTTGATGATCTTCGGGTATTTTTCGCGCAGCGCGTCGAGACGGGCGAGAAGGTAGGCGCCCTGCTCCGCCGCGTTGTCGATCAGCGCCTCGTCGTACATGATGTTCAAGGCTTCGATCGCGGTGACGCAGGCTTCGCCCATGCCGCCGAAGGTGGCCATCGCGTGGATCATCGCCGTCTTCGGCGTGCCGTAGGCCTTCATGTAGATCTCGCGCCGGGCGATCATGGCACCCACGGCCGCTTTGCCGCCGCCGAGCGACTTGGCAAGCGCCGTGATATCCGGCACGACATTCTCGTGCTCGAAGGCGAAGAAGCGTCCGGAACGGCCGTAGCCGCACTGGACCTCGTCCGCGACCCAGACGACGCCATAGCGATCGCAGAGCGCACGCAGCTCCTTCCAGAAGCCATCGGGCGCCCGGATGATGCCGCCGCCGCCCTGGATGGTTTCGAGCACGATCGCTCCGATCTGGGGATCGCTTCGGAAAGCGCTCTCGATCGCCTCGATATTGCCGAAAGGCACCCGGACGGTATTGCCGGAGACGGAAAAATCGGCCCGGTAGAGCGCGCCGTCGGTGATGTTCAGCACGCCCTTCGTCTTGCCGTGGAAGGAATTTTCGGCATAGACGACCTTCGGCCGCTTGGGGCCGGCCGCGCGCTCGGCGAGCTTGACGGCGGCTTCCATCACCTCGGAGCCGGACGAGCCGAGGAACACCATGTCGAGATCGCCGGGCGAAATGGTCGCGAGGTTCTTCGCAAAGGCAGCCGCATATTGCGACATGAAGGCGATGGCGATCTCGTGGCGGTTTTCGTCCTGGAAGCGCTTGCGCGCCTCCAGCAGGCGCGGATGGTTGTGACCGAAGGCAAGCGATCCGAAACCGCCGAAGAAATCGAGGATCTTCCGCCCGTTCTGGTCGGTATAGTACATGCCCTCGGCGCTCTCGATCTTCACCTTGTGAAAACCGAGCAGCTTCATGAAGTGGAGCTGGCCCGGATTGACGTGATCCTTGAACAGGGTGGTCATTTCCGGAACGGTCAGGGCCTTGGCGTCCTCGACCGTCAGGAGATCGGGCTTTCCGACCCGCGTGCGGACGGGCTGCGGGCTTTCGATGGCGGGCGCGTCGATCAGGACGCGGGCGGGCGTATCGAGCATATTGAACGGTCCCTCTTATTCGGCCGGCAGGGCGGCGGGCGTGCCGACGGTGCCCGTGGATTTCTTGGCGCGATATTCGTCATAGGCGGCGATCAGCATGGCGCCGTCGTTGAACTGGGCCTTCCAGCCGAGTTCTTGTTTCAGCTTGCCGGTTTCGCGAACGCACATCTCGTCGGCGATCAGATACTGCTCCGGATCCATGATCGGCAGGTTGATCGCATCGAAGGCGGCCAGCGTCGCCTTGACGGCAAAGCCCGGCGTCGGGATCAGGATCGATTTCGAGCCGGCATGCTGGATGAGGCCGCCCAGGAGCTGGCGCACGGACGGGGGATTGTCGGAGCCGAGATTATAGGCTTCGTTGGGCACGCCGCCCTTCCAGGCGAGACGCGCGGCCTCGGCGCAGTCGAACACGGAGATGAACTGGTAGGGCGCCTTGCCCGAGCCGATCATCGGCACCGGCAGGTTGGCGTCGATCAGCTTGAACAGCTTTTCGAGGATACCGAGACGGCCCGGGCCGATGATGAGGCGTGGGCGGAAGATCGAGATTCGCATGCCTTTTTCGCGGTAGACGTGGCAGAGTTGCTCGGTCGCCCATTTCGACTTGCCATATTCGCCGAGCGGCTTCACCGGATGATCTTCCGCCTGCGGCGATCGAACGGTATGGCCGTAGATCATGTCCGTCGTGAACTGGACGAGGCGATTGGCGCCGGAGGACTCCATCGCTTTCATGATGTTCTCGGCGCCGTAATAGTTGACCGGCCAGAAGAACTTCCAGCGCTTGGACCGCACCTGCAGCGGCGACAGCATCTTGGCCGCCATATTGTAGACCATGTCGTCGGGGCCGATATCGACCTTCATGACCTGTTGCAGATCCGTGACGTCGCAGGAGACGAAACGGACGCGGCCCTGGGCGTAGTGCGGCAGGTCCGACTTGACGATATCGGCGATCAGGACCTGCTCGCCTTCGTTGACGAGGCGCTCGGCAAGATGGCGACCGACAAAGCCGTCGCCTCCGAAAATGATGTGTTTCATGTCGGGCTCCCAATGTGGATGGATTTTGCAGCGGGGGTATCCGTCGCCGCGATGGTCTCGGGCGTCGAGCGACCGGACTGGGCGATGAGCACCGTTCCCACGCAGATGAAACCGATGCCGGCGATGCGCCAGGCGTTCAGATCCTCGCGGAAAATGAAATAGGCAAAGACCGCCACGGCAACATAGGCAAGGCTGAGAAAGGGATAGGCGAAGGAAAGCTCGACCTTCGACAGCACGTAGAGATGCGACACCATGGAGATGGCGAAGGTGGCGAGACCGGCAAAGACCCAGGGGTTGAACAGGATCTGGAAGAATCGGGCAATCGCAGTGTCGGGCGTGAACGTCAGTGGGCCGAGGCTGAGCATGCCCTGCTTCAGCATCAACTGCGCCGCCGCATTGGTCAGCACGGTGAACAGAATGAACGCCAGATATTTCATATCGTCATCCCTTTCGGGCTCCCGGTCCAGTTCCGCATCTCGGTCCAGTCCATCTTACGCAAGAGAATCCACCATTCCGTGAAACTTGCTGATTTCTTTTCATAAAATTGTCTTTATCCGCCCCGTCAAAGCGCCATGGCGGTGCGCCGCCAGAAATCGGACATCATGGCGGGATCGCGCATCGCCTCGAGCTTTCTCCACCCCGGAAAAGAGGCGGCAAAGGTCTGCGGGCTCATGCGGGCATCCTTGTATGGATTGACCGCGCCACCGGCGGACAGGACGATCCGATCGAGCGCATCGAGGAGCGTCCGCGTGCCCTCGCCCTGATTGGCGAAATCGAGCGTAAGCGTGAAGCCGGGGCGCGGAAAGGACAGCAGGCCGCGCGCAGGCTGATCGCCGAAACGTTTGAGAACGGTCAGGAAGGAGCCGTGCCCCGCCGCCCGCGCGGTCTCCATCAGCTTTGCCGTCACCGCGGGCGCAACATCGGCCGGATAGACGCTCTGGTGCTGGTAGAGACCCTTGGGGCCGTAGAGACGGTTCCAGTTCCGGATGGCGTCGAGCGGGTAGAAATAGCCGGACCATTTGACCGTCTCGACGGATTCCCCCGGCTTCGCCTTGCGCAGATAGGCCGCGTTGAACGCCTTCAGCGTCAAGCGGTTGAGAAGACTGACGGGCGGGGTCGCTGGAATCCCGAGCGTGCGGCCGCCCGGCAGATCGGGAAAATCGCAGGAGGCATCGGCATGATCGCCGGCAAGGAGGATGCCCCGGCCGGCCTTGCGCCCGGTCGCGAGCTGGTCGATCCAGGCGACGGAATATTCATGCTCGGCATCGACACGGTCGATCATCCCGAAATAGGCATCGAGGCTGTCGAAGCGGATCGTGTGCTGCTGGATATGGGCGGACGGGACCTTCATCATCTGCAGGTCGATATCGAGGATGAGGCCCGTCAGGCCCATGCCACCGATCGTGGCGCGGAACATGTCCGGGTTTTCGGTCTCGGAACAGGTGAGAACGCCACCGTCCGACCGCAGCAGCGTCAGCCGGCGGATGTGGCTTCCAAAGGTGCCGCGCGCATGGTGATTCTTGCCGTGCACATCGTTGGCGACGGCACCGCCGAGGGTGACATGGGCGGTGCCGGGGGTCACCGGCAGAAAGAAGCGGTGGGGCACGGCGCGTGCGAGAACCGCCGAGAGGCAGACCCCGGCCTCGGCCGAGAGAAGACCGGTGCCCGGATCGAAGCCGTGGATGCGGCCGCGTCTGCGGTTTTCGATCAGCAGACCTGCATCATTGTGGCAGCTGTCTCCATAGGAACGGCCGTTTCCGAACGGCAGGTATCCCTCACGCGCTGCCGTGCGGATACCGTCCTCGAAGGCATCCGGGCTGATGGCGCGGCGCGGCCGCGTGTCGAGACGACCCCAGCTGTCGAACGTCGCAGCCTCGCGTGTTTTCGTCGCGTCCCTCATCAGATGCCGACCGCCCCGATCATCACGAGCACCCCGCCCGCAGCCATGGTGGCGATGCTGCGCCAGTCGCGCATGATGAAGACGACGGGATCCTCGTGCAGACTGCCGCGCCGGGCGAGCATCCAGATGCGCAGCAGCATGTAGAGGACCATCGGGCAGAGCGGCCAGAGCGCGGCCGGCATGCTGTACATCTGCTGCATCTCGACGCTGTGGATGTAGAGCGCCAGAACCAGCGCGGATGCGAAGGCGGAGGATATGCCCGCCTGCCCGACCATCTCGAAATCGACCTGCATATAGCCGCGTCCCGGAACCTGGGCGCGGGCCTCGCCGCCATGCTCGTCCAGCTCCACATAGCGCTTCACCAAAGCGAGGCTGAGGAAGAAGAAGATCGAAAAGGCAAGAAGCCAGAAGGACAGCACCGTTTCGGTCGCCGTCGCGCCGGCGATGATCCGGATGGTGTAGAGACCCGCCAGCGTGAAGACATCGACGAGAAGTTTTCGCTTGAGAAAGAACGTGTAAGCCGTCGTTATCGCGAGATATATTCCGAGCGTGATGACGAATTCGCCGGGCATTCGCAGCGTCAGTGCGGCTGCTGCCAGAAGGAGGCTTGCCGCCAACGCCAGACCGGTCGGCAGGGACATGCGTCCGCTTGCAAGCGGGCGGAAACGCTTCTTTGGATGGCGGCGGTCGTTCGTCAGGTCGGAGATATCGTTGATGACATAGACGGCCGATGCGAGAAAGCTGAAGGCGAAGAAGGCTATGACCGTGTTGATCACGGCCGCCCGATCGAGGATGTCGTGATCGAGCGCCATCGGCACGGCGATCAGGATGTTCTTTGCCCATTGATGGACGCGTATGGATTTCAGCGTGTCTTTGAGCCCGCTCGTCCCGGTCTCCAGATGCTCTGCATCGTGGCGGCGGCGCCAGGCTTCGGCTGCGCGGTCCGGCGCGACGACGATGGCTTTGCGCGCGGCGTCGAACACCGGTACGTCATCGCGGCTGTTGCCCATGTAGTCGAACCCCGCATCGCCGTAGCGCGCGACCAGTTCCCGGCACTTGCGATGGCGCGTCAGGTTGTGGGTGCGGGAGGAATGCAGGACTTCGGTGAAGACGCCGGTATGGGCCGCGACATCGAGCGCCACCCGCTCCGCGGCCCCGGTGACGAGCACGACGTCGCGACCGGTCTCCCGCTCCTGCCGCAGCCGTGCGATCACCTCCGGGCGATAGGGCCAATCGGCACCGGTGCGCCCGGATCGCACGGCGACCTCATGTTTCAGATGCGCCTTGCCGCGCAGTGCCCAACGAAGGAGCGCGAACACCATCAGCGGATTGCGGAACAGCAAAACGGCGACGCCTTCCCACAGCGTGTCCGCCGCGACGAGCGTCCCGTCCAGATCGACGCAAAGCGGAACAAGCCGTGTGTCGGTTCGCGCATCCATCATCGCACTCCCGTGTTCTCAGTGCCGGGAAGATGTCATGCGGTGCTTTCAGAAAAACGAACGGCAGCCCGCACGAAGGCGAGACTTCAATCGGTGGTTAATGAAGAGAAAATCGCTCAGGTTGTATCTATCGCGAGAGGATCCAGTTGATGGCGTCCCGCCAATCGGTCATCCGGACCGGCGTGCCGTGCGTTCCCGTTTGAAACAGGACGAAGCGGGTGGGGTAGCCGCCCTTCTTCAAGCGCGTGTAGAGGGCCGCCTGGTCGTCCGCCCTGTATGTCTTGTCGGCGCTGCCGTGGCTGAAGAACATCGGCAGCTTGCGGGCGAAGGCCGCACTTTTGGTGAAATCCGGATCGGTTGCGCCGCCCATGATCATCATGCCGGAAAGCTGCTTGACGGCGGTCGCGTTGCGGGAGACGCCCCAGCAGAGGAAGCTGCCCATGGACGCGCAGGACAGGATGACCGGCCGGCCGGGAGAGCGGCGCGCGACACCATCGATCAGGCCGGCAATATCGGCCGCACCATCCGTGTCGAAGGATCGGGCGCTCGGCGCATAATAGACACCGCCATTTTCCACCGCGAGGTTCTTCAGCCGGTTGAAATTGCCCCCGAAGGAATCGTCGTTCGCGCCGAGCCGCCGATCCCCTCCGCGACCGTGAATGAAAATCACCGTGAAGGCTGCGTTCTCCGGCGTCCCGACCCTGAACACGTCGAGCCCGCGCCCGCCGACATCGATCGTCTCGTTTTCCTGGAAACGCTTGACGCCGAGCGCGACATAGGGGCGCTTGACCCGACGCTCGGGGACCTCGTCACGGCCATTGATGTCCCGCATCTCGTCATAGTCGACCGTCAGCCAGTCGCCGCCGTCGCGGGACTCGAGCACGCGCCCATAGGCGAAAAGTTCGTCCTTGAACGGTCGCAATGTCTCGGCGCGGGCGCAGCCATGGGCGAGGACAAAGGCGGCCACCAGACCAACCGCCTTTAAAACGGCAAGGCGTTTAAAAGAAAGTGTGGATCGGGCCATGTTTTGTTCCCTTTTTGATCTCTTCGGCGCTCTTGGCTCTTTCGCCGCACCCCCGGCCTCTATATGAAGAGGTGGGCCGGGATCGACAGCCGGCGCCCCGCCCTACAGGATCAGCCGACACATCGAAAGACGTTTGACGCACCAGATGACGGACAGCAACGACCTTTTCGCGAACGCAGCGCCCGCTCCTCGGAAGCCTTCGGAAACGAAGCCGCCCGAGCCGAAGACGCTGGACCTGAAGACGCCGGCCGCCAAAGGCGGCGACGATAAAGCCGGTCTCGCGCCCAAGGCGGACGAACCGAAGACGACGCGGGCTCCGGGAACGCCGGCTTCGCAGCTGAAGACGGATACGGGCGACTACAATGCGTCGGCCATCGAGGTGCTCGAGGGGCTCGAGCCGGTTCGTCGCCGGCCCGGCATGTATATCGGCGGCACGGACGAAAAGGCACTGCATCATCTGTTCGCGGAAGTCATCGACAATTCGATGGACGAAGCCGTGGCCGGACATGCCAATTTCATCGACGTCCATCTCGATGCCGAGGGATGTCTCGCCGTGACCGACAATGGTCGCGGCATCCCGGTGGAGAACCACCCGAAATTTCCGGGCAAGTCGACCCTCGAAGTGATCATGACCGTGCTCCATGCCGGCGGCAAGTTCGACAGCAAGGTCTACGAGACCTCCGGCGGTCTTCACGGCGTCGGCGTTTCCGTCGTCAATGCGCTCTCCGACGTGCTGGAGGTCGAGGTTGCGCGGAACAGGCGGCTTTATCGCCAGCGCTTTTCGCGGGGCATCCCCCAGGGTGGTCTCGAGGAATTGGGCGACGTGCAGAACCGGCGCGGAACACGCGTCCGCTTTCATCCGGATCCCGAGATTTTCGGGCCGCACGCCAAGTTCGAGCCGGCGCGCCTCTTCCGCATGGCACGCTCGAAGGCCTATCTTTTTGGCGGCGTCGAAATTCGCTGGTCCTGCGATCCGTCGCTGGTCGAGGGTACGGAGACGCCTGACAAGGCGGTCTTCCACTTTCCCGGCGGCCTGAAGGATTATCTCAAGGCGACCATGGGCTCCGAGTTCACGGTGACGCGCGAGATCTTCGCCGGCAAGACCGAGAAGACGGGTGGCCATGGCGCGCTGGAATGGGCCGTCACCTGGTATGGCGGCGACTCGGTCGTGCACTCCTATTGCAACACGATTCCCACACCCGAGGGCGGCACGCACGAAGCGGGCCTGCGCATCGCCCTGACCAAGGGTCTCAAGGCCTATGCCGACCTAACGCAGAACAAGCGCGCGGCGATCGTCACCACCGACGACGTGATGATTTCGGCGGCCGGCATGCTCTCCGTCTTCATCCGCGAGCCGGAATTCGTCGGCCAGACGAAGGACAAGCTCGCCACCGTCGAGGCGCAGCGCATCGTCGAGAACGCGATCCGCGATCCCTTCGATCATTTCCTCGCCGGCAATCCACAGGAAGCGGCCAAGCTGCTCGAATGGGTGATCGAGCGCGCCGATGAGCGCGTCCGGCGCCGCAAGGAAAAGGAAGTCACACGCAAAAGCGCGGTGCGCAAGCTGCGCCTGCCGGGCAAGCTTGCAGACTGCTCGCAAAACTCCGCCCTGGGCGCCGAACTCTTCATCGTAGAAGGCGATTCGGCCGGCGGCTCGGCCAAGCAGGCGCGCAACCGTTCGAACCAGGCGATCCTGCCGCTGCGCGGCAAGATCCTGAACGTCGCCAGTGCCGGCCGCGAGAAGCTGGGGGCCAACCAGCAGATCTCGGATCTCGTCCAGGCGCTCGGCTGCGGGACGCGGTCGAAATATCGGCAGGAAGACCTTCGCTACGACAGGGTCATCGTCATGACCGATGCCGATGTCGATGGCGCGCATATCGCCTCGCTGCTGATCACCTTCTTCTATCAGGAGATGCCGGAGCTCATTCGTGGCGGTCATCTCTATCTTGCTGTGCCGCCGCTCTACCGGATGACGCAGGGCGCAAAGACACTTTACGCCCGCGACGATGTGCATCGGGTCGAACTGATGGAGAAAGAATTCACCGGACGCGGCAAGGTCGAGATCGGACGCTTCAAGGGCCTTGGCGAAATGATGCCGGCCCAGTTGAAGGAAACGACGATGGACCCGTCGAAGCGGACGCTTCTCAAGGTCTCGATCGACGAGATCGATTTCGAGGGAACACGCGACGCCGTCGACAATCTCATGGGCACCAAGCCGGAAGCCCGCTTCCGGTTCATCCAGGAGCGCGCCGTCTTCGCCGAGAACCTCGACATCTGACGATGTCTGGCCCCCGGCTTCGCCGCAGCCGGGAATTGATCGAGACAGCGGAAAGGTGCGTCAGACGACGATTTTTTCCATGAAGAGGCTGAGCGGATCGGGCATGTAGCTCCCGAACGGCTCGATATCGCGATAGCCGGCCTTGCGATACAGGCTGATGGCTTCCGGCTGGTAGATGCCGGTTTCCAGCCGGACGGTCGTCAGGCCGGTGTCCCGGGCCGTCTGCTCGATCGCGTCCAGGAGGGCCCGCGCTGCCCGCATGCCCCGCGCCTTGGGATCGACGAACATCCGCTTGATCTCGCCGCTCCCGTCACCGGCCGCCACCAGCGCGCAACATCCGACGACGCCGCCGTCGTGCCGCGCGACGAGAAAAGAGACCTCGGGCTTTTCCAACGTTTCCAGATCGACCAGATGATTGCTTTCCGCCGGATAGAGCGACTGTGCGTAGGCATCCGACTGGTGGAGGAGCTCGATGACCTCCGGCTGGCGCGGGGCTTCTTGTCGAATATTGACGGTCACTTGGCGGGATATCCTGAGAAAAAGAATCGGCGGATCAAAGGGCACGCATCGAAGGAGAGGTATGTTCCTACACCGATTCCCGCGAGGATTCAGCCGTGCCGCGGCAAAGGGGCGACGGAAGCAGCGAACGAGCGCCACGAGCCGCGTTTTGGAAAAGCACGCCACAATTTCGAGCCAAGGTCTGTTTACCGTCTTCTTGAATACAGGAGATGAGACAGATCATGGTCAGTGCAGCCCTCGTCGTGATGACGATTCTCGGATGCGACGATAGCGTCAGTCAGTGCCATTATGTCGATACGGTGAAGGGATCCTGGGAGACGGTCGCCGCCTGTGACAACCAGTCCCAGAAGAAACTGCCGGCCTACACGAATGCCAGCTATCCCGTGATCGTCGCCATGTGTGAGAAGACGGTGGACGCCCCGATCGCCGCCGCGGCCGAAAGCGACATCGTCGTACCGCAGGCAACGCCGCCGGTCACGCCCGCCCCTTCGACGTCACCGGCTGTGAGCACGGCCGAAACACCGCCGGCACCACCCGCGGCCAATGGCGGGGCCGCCGCACGCAAGCCTTTGCCGGAGCGGGCTTATGCGATGATCCGCGGTGTGCTGCCGGATGGCCAGAAGATCCGCCATGCCATCTCCGTTCCCGTTCACTACATCGGCGATGGCTATTCCTGGGTTGCGACCCGCATCGCGCGGTGAGGCGTGTATCGATCGGCCCGACTGCGAAGGCCCGACTGCGAAGGCCTGTCGGCGTCAGGCCGCCTGTCGCGCAGCGACGTTCGCATAGTCGCGGGCGAAGCGCCGCTGTTCGGCAATCGCGAGTTTCTCGACGCATTCCGAAAGACCGGAACTGTCTGCCGTATGGCGAAGGCGCTGGACGAGGACGGAGGCGATGGAGGCTGCCGGAATATGGCTGCCCTGCCGGCGCTCCCGGCGCCAGATCAGGATGGCCTCGGCGAAGAGCGTGCTGACGTCGCGGCCGAGCCCCCCCTTTTCGAACAAAGCCTGGAGCGCTTGTATCCGACCGTCCGATAGGATGGAGCGGACCCGCTTTCCGCCGATACGGGTCAGGTCTTCAATGGCGGTCGCGAAAAAATCGATGCGTCCGTGGCAAAGCGCGTTGACGAGCAAGGCCGGTGTCAGGCGCCCCGTGACCCGGAGTTCCTCCACCAGACCCCTGATGTCGGCATCTTCAACCATGCCCGCCATGTCGATGGCGGCGGTCTCGCAAGCCTGTCGCGCGACCCGCTGAAGGCGTTCGGCACCGATGACGGCCTGGAGGAAATCCATGCCCTTGAGCGCGGCGCCAACCTGCTCGACCAGCACCTGGCGGGCATCGGCCGGCAGGTCTTCGCGTTCCAAAAGCAGGTTGCGGATGCTGCACACATCGCCCAGACGATCGGCGAGCCGCTTCAAGGTTCGGCGGGACAGGTCGGCTGCGGTGTTTTCCAGGAGGATCATGACCTCGGGCATGCCGCCGACCTCGCCGATGGCAGCGGCCACCCCACGCGACACCAGCCTGCGGGAGGCGATGAAGGCGCGCAGTTCCGCCGTTCCCCGCGCCGCAAGGTCGATCAGGTCGTCATCCAAAAGCACGGGCGAGCGGGTGGCGACGGCAAAGGCGATTTCCGGCTGGTCTTGGGCCAGCGACAGGATGATCGAGCGGGGCGCTTCCGGCGCTGCGGCGAGCGCTTCGGCCAGGGCCAGTCGAACCTTTGGCGACGGATCATCCAGCAGAAAGGTCATGGCCATGTCGGCCGCGTGCCGGTCGATCCTGTCGCCGTCCTTGGCGCAATACGCGCGTGCGAGTGCGCTTGCGGCGCGGGCGCGGTCCGTCGCCTTGGCGGTTTCGACCCAGCGAAGAAATGCTTGTATGATCACCGACGCCCCACTACGCAAAACGGTCAGATGCTGATGCCATGATGGTAAGCGGGAAACGTTTAAGATTGGTTCACCATGTCGATTAACGCTCATGAAACCGGGCCGATCGTGTTTCTCGATGCGACAGAGGCGATGCCGGGCCCCTGTTTTGCCCTCGTCCATCGGTGGCGAGCCGAGGTTTGCGCTGCGCGACCGCAGCGTCTGATCCTGTCGCTCGATCTCGATCACCTCGAAACGGACGGCTGCGCGGCGCTGTTCGATCGCGTGCAACCGTCCGGGATTCTGCTGACGGGATGCCGGGGACGCGCCGATCTTCAGGCGGCCGACGTCGCCCTCGGGGTCATCGAAGCGGAAACGGGGCGCGCCGCCGGCAGCCTGTCGATCGTCGCCGTCTTCGGCGCGGCATCCGCATCCTTTATCGGCGCGGATCGTCTTGCGGGCGGGTCGCCCCGCCTGATTGCCATCGTCCTGGACGAAGACGCGCTGGCCGCCGCGATCGGCCTATCGCCGGAGACGGCGCGGTCGCTGTCGCCGGCGATCCTGCTGGCGCGCGGCACAATGACGCTTCAGGCCGCCGATGTCGGCGTGCCCTGCTTCTGGTCCCTGCCCTCCGGTGAAACGGATGGGTATGCGCTGAAACGCCTGCGGGATGCAGCCGTTCAGCAGGGTTTTCGGGATGTGGTGGTCGGGACCCCTGCCCATTGGGTGGCGTTCGGACAGGCCGAGTGCCGGAACTGACGATACGGGGCACCGGCGCTCAGCGCTGGGGCCGAATCAGTTCGAAGACATCTCCGGCATCGGCATAGTCCATGTAACCGAGGCGGCCGACCGGTCGCACCTTGGCCATGTCGAAGCGCCCGTCGCGCAAGGCGTCCGCGCGGATGTGGATGCCGACCACCTGGCCGATGACGACATGATTTTCGGCAGGCTCTCCGGACAAGGTCTTCGGCCGGAACATCTCCGTCATCCGGCATTCGAGCGCGGCATAGGCTTCGCCCACGAAGGGCGCCTCGACAAGGGTGCCATCCACCGGCGTCAGTCCGGCCGCATCGAATTCGCTCTCTCCGTGCGGCAGCGGTGCCGAGGAGCGGTTCATCGGATCGACCAGATCGCGGCTGACGAAGCTTGCCGTGAAGACGCCGGTCTCCTCGATATTGCGGACGCTGTCCTTCCATCCCGATGACGAGAACATGACCATCTTCGGCACATCGCTAATGGCATTGAAGAAGGAATACGGCGCGAGGTTGAGGCTGCCGTCCTTCGATCGCGTGCCGATCCAGCCGATCGGACGCGGCGAGACGATGGCCTTGAACGGATC
This sequence comes from Rhizobium sp. PP-F2F-G48, assembly GCF_004342335.1. NCBI lineage: Bacteria > Pseudomonadati > Pseudomonadota > Alphaproteobacteria > Hyphomicrobiales > Rhizobiaceae > Rhizobium > Rhizobium sp. PP-F2F-G48. Next base: position 189,157 of record NZ_SLVH01000002.1, read on the forward strand.
GTGCGGCAGGCCGTGGGCATTGGTATCGGTGGTGTAGAACATCGGCCGGGCCTCACGCGTCGTTGCCGACCCAGGTGACGATGTCGGACAGGGCCGGACGCGGGCGCTCCGTCGGCGGCACCTGCGGCGAACCGATATGAATGAAGCCCGCGACCTTTTCACCGTCGCGAATGCCGAGAACCGGATAGGCCCGCTGGTCGAACGCAAACCATTCGCTCAGCCAGTTCGAGCAATAGCCGAGCGCATTGGCGGCCATCAGCAGGTTGAGGCATACGGCACCGGCCGACATGATCTGCTCCCACTCCGGCACCTTGAAATGCGGCGCCGCCGTGCTGACGACGGCAATGACCACGGGGGCGCGGGTCAACCGCGTGTTCTCGACCTTGATCATCTCCTCGGACAGGTCGGGCTTTGCCTCCAGCGCCAGACGGGCAAGCTGCGCGCTGATGCGGCCGCGTTCTTCGCCGCGATAGACGATGAAGCGCCATGGCGCGAGCTTGCCATGGTCTGGCACGCGTGACGCAAGCGTCAGCATTTCCTCGATTTCGGCCTGGCCGGGACCGGGCTCGCACATCTGGAAGGCGGGAATGGAGCGGCGTGTCGCCAGATAATCCTTGAGGCCGGGAGCTGTCGTCATGTCGGTCACTTTCACGGATGCGGCCGGGCGAGCAGATGCCGTCACAGGCCGGAATGTCGTCTGCGGCCGGCATCCTCCGCCGGTCGTCAATCTCAAATACGGAAGCGGCCTGCCCGGAGCCCAGCAACGGAAGTGCTGTATCCCTGCGTAAACCTGTACCGGTCCTGCACATTATGCAGTAGGTTGCGGCCAGTGAGGTCCGTGCCGCCAGCCACGAAATCGCCATACCGGCGTCTCAAGTGGAGCCACGTCGTCAGGAAGTCAACCGTCTCATGCGTTACCCGGCTCTTCTTCTCTCGCTCCGCCTGGATCCCCGTCCGAGCATGGCGCTCGCTGTCTTCTTCGCTGTCGGCGTCGCGGGTGGCGCCCATGCCCAGACCGTGCAAACGGAGGCTGTGCAGGCCGAAGGGGCGCAGACGCAGCCCTTGCAGACCGATCCTTTCCAGAGCTTCCCCTCGATTTCGGCACCGCCGAAGATGCCCAAGCTGAACAGTTTCAGCCCGGTCATCCCGAGCGAAGCCGCAAAAGGGCCGACCACGCGCGACGTGCGTCTGGAGGCGCTTCTGAAGGACAAGGGCGGCGCGGTGGAGCAAGGACTGACATGGCGCGTCTTCAGCCCGATCCCCGGCTCCGACGGCAAGCTACCGCTTGTCGCGACGTCGCAGGGTGGCTCGGCGGCATTCCAGCTCGTCCCCGGCGAATATTTCGTCAACGTTGCCTTCGGCCGCGCCGGGGCGACACGCAAGATCCGCGTTGCGGAAACCGGCGCCTTCGAACGGCAGGTTCTGGTGCTCGATGCCGGCGGCGTCACCCTGAACGCGGTTTCCGGTGCCGATGTTCGGATACCTCAGGGCGAACTGTCCTTCTCGATCTTTTCCTTCGACGTGAAGGAAGACGGCGAGCGGGCGCTGGTGGTCGCGGACGTGAAGCCGAATACCGTCGTTCGCCTGAACACCGGCACCTACCACGTCGTTTCGAACTACGGCTCCGTCAATGCCGTCATCCGCGCCGATATCCAGGTGGAAGCGGGCAAGCTGACGGAAGCCACGATCCAGCACCGTGCCGCCAAGCTCACCTTGAAGCTGGTCGCCGAGCCGGGCGGCGAAGCGATCGCCGATACGGCCTGGTCGATCCTGACCTCCTCCGGCGACGTGGTCAGCGAAAGTGTCGGCGCCTTCCCCACGCTGGTTCTTGCCGAAGGCGACTACAGCGCGGTCGCCCGCAACAACGAGAAGATCTACCAGCGCGATTTCACCGTCACCGCCGGCGTCAATGCCGATGTCGAGGTGCTTCTGTCGAATACGGCGGCCCAGCCGGGCGCCCAGTCCGCATCCGTCGCACCGGCGAACGCCCAGGACTGAGCCGAGGATCGAGCGGGCCAATTCCGAATCCCGCAGACGAAAGAAGCCGGACCTTTCAGCCCGGCTTCGGTTTCAATCCTCGTGCGATCTTCGTCAGACGGCTGCGGCGGCTCGGGCCTTGCGGGCTTCGGCCTTGCGGCGAAGGTCGGGCGGCGTTGCCTCCTCCACCAGACTTGCAATCGCTTCATCGAGCGTCATCGGGGTTTGCGCCTGCGAACCGAGGCGACGGATGTTGACCGTCCGCTCTTCCGCCTCGCGCTTGCCGCAGACGATGATGACCGGAACCTTGGTGACCGAGTGTTCGCGGACCTTGTAGTTGATCTTCTCGTTGCGGAAGTCGGTTTCCACCGTCAGGCCGGCCTCCCGCAGGAGTTCCGCCACGTCTTCGCCATAGGCATCCGCCTCGGACGTGATGGTGGCGACCACGATCTGCAGCGGCGAGACCCAGAGCGGCATATGGCCGGCGAAGTTCTCGATGAGAATGCCGAGGAAGCGTTCCATCGAGCCGCAGATCGCGCGGTGGATCATCACCGGCTTGGTCTTTTCCGAATTGCTGTCGATATAGAAGGCACCGAAGCGCTCCGGCAGGTTGAAGTCGACCTGCGTCGTGCCGCACTGCCATTCGCGACCGATGGCATCCTTCAGCGTATATTCGAATTTCGGGCCGTAGAAAGCGCCCTCGCCCGGCAGAATTCCGGTCTTGATGCGGCCTTCTGACTGCGCCTCGATCGTCTTCAGGACGTCCATCATGACGCTCTCGGCACGATCCCAGAGTTCGTCGGAACCGACGCGCTTTTCCGGGCGCGTGGAAAGCTTGACGACGACTTCGTCGAAGCCGAAATCCTCGTAGACCGACAGGATGAGGTCGTTGATGCGCAGGCACTCTGCCGCCATCTGCTCGTCCGTGCAGAAGACATGCGCATCGTCCTGCGTGAAGCCGCGCACGCGCATCAGCCCGTGCAGGGCGCCCGAAGGTTCGTAGCGATGCACATTGCCGAATTCCGCAAGGCGGATCGGCAGTTCGCGGTAGGACTTCAGGCCGTGCTTGAAGATCTGCACGTGACCCGGGCAGTTCATCGGCTTCAGCGCGAAGACGCGATCGTCATCCGTATCGTCGCCGGCGACCGTCACCTTGAACATGTTGTCGCGGTACCAGCCCCAGTGACCGGAGGTCTCCCAGAGCGACTTGTCCAGCACCTGCGGCGCATTGACCTCCTGATAGGTACCGGCGAGGCGACGGCGCATATAGGCGACCAGCGTCTGGAAGATACGCCAGCCCTTGCCATGCCAGAAGACGACGCCCGGTCCCTCCTCCTGGAAATGGAACAGGTCCATCTCGCGGCCGAGCTTGCGGTGGTCGCGTTTCTCGGCCTCGGCGAGGACGTTCAGATAGTGGTCGAGGTCTTCCTGCGTATGCCAGGCCGTGCCGTAGATGCGGGTCAGCATGGGATTGTTGCTGTCGCCACGCCAATAGGCGCCGGCCACCTTCATCAGCTTGAAGGCGGTGCCGATCTGGCCCGTGGAGGCCATATGCGGCCCGCGGCAGAGGTCGAACCAGTCGCCCTGATAATAGATCTTCAGGTCCTGGCCTTCGGCGATCGCATCGACCAGTTCGACCTTGTAGGCCTCGCCCTTGTCGGCAAAGACCTGACGCGCCTTGTCGCGCGGCCAGACTTCTTTGGTGAAGGGCTTGTTGCGTTGGATGATCTCCTTCATCCGCTTTTCGATCTTCGGCAGATCGTCGGGCGTGAAAGGCTCGGCCTTGGCGAAATCGTAGTAGAAGCCGTTCTCGATGACCGGGCCGATGGTCACCTGCGTGCCGGGCCAGAGTTCCTGCACCGCCTCCGCCATGACATGCGCGGCATCGTGGCGGATGAGTTCCAGCGCGCGCGGGTCCTCGCGGGTGACGATTTCCAGGCGACCGTTCTCGACCGGGTCGGACAGGTCGCGCAGCGTCCCGTCCAGCGCGATGGCGACGGCCTTCTTGGCAAGCGACTTGGAAATCGATTCGGCAACCTCGCGGCCGGTCGTGCCGGGGGCGAATTCGCGGATGGAGCCATCGGGAAACGTGAGGGCAACGGACATTGTCTATCTCCTATCCAGTCCCGCCAACGAATGCGGGTGGGGAATGCGATGAATGGGGCCGCGTGGGGCTTTGGAGGCCACGAGGTTTCCCTGCGGACGCGCGCGGTATAATGGCATTCGCCGCATGTGGAAAGAGGTCAAGGGCGCCTGCCCTCCTCAGTCCGGCCTCAGGACGCGCGCCGCCAGGGTGCCAGCCAGCGAAGCCTGCCTTCGAGTTTCGGCGGTACGGGGTCCAGTCCGCCCTTTCCGCCGGGGCCGCAGCGGGCGATCCGGTAGAGCGTCATCCAACTGCCCGGCCACAGACCGTGACGGGCGATCGCCTCATAGCCATATTCGGAACAGGTCGGCACATGGCGGCAGCCCGCACCGATGAAGCTCGACAAGGTCAGCTGGTAAAGGCGGACCAGCCCCATGCCGGCCAGGCGGCCCGGCGTTCTGCGGAACGGATCCTGCCAGTTGCGCCCCCTGTAGGGGCCGGGTCGGCCGGTGTCGTGCTCGCACTCCGCGTTACCGTCGCACATGGTCAGACATGCGCCTTTTCCGCCTGCTGCGCGTCGGAGCGCGCGGCCTCGACCTGCCCGATCGCATCCACCACGGCATCGAAGGTCAGCATGGTCGAGGCATGGCGGGCCTTGTAATCCTTGACCGGGCGGAGAATGCGCATGTCGGAGAACCGCCCGTCGGGACCTTCGCCATCGGCTTTGAGCATGGCGAGCATCGCCTCTCGCGCCGCCCTCACCTCGTCCACGCTCGCACCCACGATGTTACGCGCCAGGATGGACGACGAGGCCTGACCCAGCGCACATGCCTTGACGTCATGGGCAAAATCCGTGATGTGCCCGTCGGCCATGCGGATGGTGACCTTTACCTTCGAGCCGCACAGCTTGGAGTGGGCCGACGCCTCCGCGTCCGCCGGCTCGAGGCGCCCGCTGCGCGGAATGTTTCCGGCGAATTCCAGAATGCGGCTGTTGTAGATATCATCCATGATACGGCCATCCCGCTGTCGTGCCCGTTCGACGTCCGAAAACGGGCAATCGATATGATTTCGCGTGGATATAGTCACGAGGCGGATGATTTTCTCCACCTTGGCGGAAAAAAGAACCGGGGCGTCGCGTCGGCCTCTTTTACACCCGTTGCCATATATTATATGGTGCCTACGGAAAAGGCGACAGGGCAGAGGTGCTGCTGTCGCTTGTTGTTTTGGGAACCGTGCCGAATGGGGGAGAGCCTTGACCTCTCTCTCCGTAAAGCCCCGGAGCCCGCCAACGGCAACCGAAGCCTGGCGACATGCGCGGGCGACCGGTGAGTGGCGAGTTGTCCGTAACGATCAACGTCAAGCTACGCGCCACGCAGCAGAGGCCATCATGGATGCCATCGTGAAGAATTTTCCGTCGCAAACGGACGTTGACGGTCGGCCGTCGCAGAAGGAAGCCGAGGACGCCGTGCGTGTGCTCCTGCGTTGGGCAGGCGACGATCCGCAGCGCGAGGGCCTGCTCGACACGCCGACACGCGTCGTGAAAGCCTACAAGGAGCTCTTCTCCGGCTATGATCTTGCCGCCGAGGACGTTCTGGGCCGCACCTTCGAGGAGGTGGCAGGCTTCGACGATATCGTGCTGGTCAAGGATATCGTCTTTCATTCACATTGCGAGCACCACATGCTGCCGGTCATCGGCCGGGCGCATGTCGCCTATCTTCCGGAAGGCCGCGTTCTCGGCCTCTCGAAGATTGCACGGGTGGTCGATATCTTCGGGCGGCGGCTGCAGACGCAGGAAAGCATGACGGCGCAGATCGCCGGTGCGATCAACGAGACGCTGCGTCCGCGCGGCGTGGCCGTGATGATCGAGGCGGAGCATATGTGCATGGCCATGCGCGGCGTGCTGAAGCAGGGCTCGACCACGCTGACCACGACCTTCACCGGCTCGTTCAAGACGGACCCGGCCGAGCAGGCCCGCTTCATGTCGATGGTGCGCGGTTTCCGCTAAGCACCGGTTCGACCGCGCATAGCTGCCGGTCCAGACCATTCTGCACCGGCGCCATACCGTTCGCATGCACGGCAGGTGCGTTTCTCCTTCTCTCCCGTGCCTTCCGGAGCGAGCGCCATTGTCGCGCTCTCCGGCACGCTGTAAATCTGGTAAAGATGCGCGTCAGGCGCAGGCATCTGCACGTTTAGCCGGAGTCCCCATCATGCCCCTCGTCTTTGCCCAGCCGTCATCCGACAAATCCAATGTCGAGGAAGGCGTCGTCTTCACACCGCGGTTCGACGGGCACGGTCTGGTGACGGCCGTGGTCACGGATGCTGCGGATGGGATGCTGCTGATGGTGGCGCATATGAATGCGGAAGCACTGGCGCTGACGGTCGAGACGGGGATTGCCCATTACTACAGCCGGTCCCGCAAGGCCCTCTGGAAGAAGGGGGAAACCTCGGGCAATCTGCAGACCGTCGTCGAGCTGCGAACCGATTGCGACCAGGATGCGGTCTGGCTGAGGGTGAAGGTCGCCGGCCACGACGCAACCTGCCATACGGGGCGTCGCTCGTGCTTCTACCGGTCGGTCGATATTGCCGATGGTGCGGTGAGGCTGACCGTTCGCGACGATATCCGGCATTTCGATCCGAATGCGGTGTACGAAAAGACGGGCGGCAGCGATAAGAAATAAGCAGCTGCTTCTATTTGAGACAGTTTTCCGGAGGCTAAACGAAGTTTCAATGTCCTTGGCGCTCTAATGTCTTGAGATAAGGCCGAAGCCTTCAGAAGGGGCCCGGCCATTTGGCGGACAGGTGCCCCATGCTGAACTGGACATTCTCTCGACATGGAACGGGTGCAGAAACGCCGGCACCGCATGACGGCACGGGCAGCGGGCCTGTCCGGATCGAGCAGGAAGGAACAGGCCGCGTCTTGACCGTCGCCCCGGAGAAACCAAAGATCGCACTCGCGCTTGGCGGCGGCGCCGCCCGCGGCTGGGCCCATATCGGCGTTCTGCGCGCGCTCGACGAGGAAGGCATTCCCGTCGGCATGATTGCGGGGACATCGATCGGCGCGCTGGTCGGAGGCTGCTATCTCGCGGGGAAACTCGATGAACTCGAGGCTTTCGCCCGGTCTTTGACGATGCGGCGCATTGCAGGGCTGCTCGATCTCGCCATCGGCGGCGGCGGGCTCTTCGGCGGCTTGCGTCTGACGCGGCGCATGCAGGAGCATCTCGCTGATGTGTCGATCGAAAGTCTCGGGCGGCCTTTCGTCGCCATCGCCACCGACATCCGCTCCGGCCACGAGGTGTGGCTCTCGGAGGGTTCGCTGATCACGGCCCTGCGCGCCTCCTATGCCCTGCCCGGCATTTTCGAACCGGTGCGTTGCAATGGCCGGATGCTGGTCGATGGGGCCCTCGTCAATCCGGTTCCGGTTTCGGTGTGCCGCGCCTACGAGCAGCCGCTCGTCGTGGCCGTCAATCTGCAATACGATCTCTATGGTCGCTCGGCCGTCATCAAGCTGCGGGCCAGCGATCCCGTCACCCCGGCGGAACCCCGGAAGACGGCAGAACCCGTGGCGCGTCTCGGCATGACCAGCGTGATGGTGCAGGCCTTCAACGTCATCCAGGACCGGATCTCGCGGGCAAAGCTTGCCGGAGACCCGCCGGACATATCGCTGCACCCGAAGCTCAGCGACATCGGCCTGTCGGAGTTTCACCGCGCCGGCGAGGCGATCGATCGTGGCTATGTCGAAACCAAGAACCGCCTCACCGAACTCAAGCGCCTGCTGGAAACCGTGTTGCGCTGATCGCCGCGCGTGACGGTTCCATCCGTCGCCTAACCCGCGATATAGGCCTTGATCTCGCGCGCTTCGTGTTCGATCGCGCGAATGTGGCTGCGCACGGCGTCGCCGATCGACACGATTCCGACGAGACGGCCATTGCGCGCGACGGGCAGATGGCGGGCACGATGGCTGTTCATGATCTCCATGACCGCGTCGATCTCCATCTCCTCGCTGCAGGTGTGAACGTCCCGGCACATGACGTCGGTCACCGGCCGGTCCAGACACTCGGCGCCGTATCGCGCGATTGCGGCGACCACATCACGCTCCGCAAAAAGGCCGGCGATCGCCTCCTGCTCATCCAGCACCACGACCGTGCCGATCCGGTGCTCGGCCAAAAGCGCTGCCGCCTCCCGCACCATCATGTCCGGCGCAATGGTGACAACCTTGCGGCCCTTCTCGTCCAGCATCCTCTTCACCGTCATTTGAAACCTCCCGCTTTCCTTGCGCCTGAGACAAGTTGACGCAGGCAAAGACTACCGCAATCTGCGGAAAAACGGAAATGCGTCAAACGGACGATGCGAAGCCTGCCGATCAATCCCGTTGCGCGCGGTCCTCGATCTTCATGGGCGGATCGATCAGCCCGAAGAACAGGAAGCCGAAGAGGAAACCGCCGATATGCGCCTCCCAGGCGATGCCGGCGCCGCCATCGAGCGTGAACAGGCCCAGTCCGATCAGCAGATTCGTCGCAAACCAGACGCCGGCAAAAAACAGAACCGAGCGATTGGAGAGCGCCTCACGGATGCTGAGACGCGGGTTGCGGTGGGCGAACTGACGGCTGATGCGGCCGCTCGGCGAGAACACGAAGCGGGCTGCGGCCCCCATCAGGCCGGCGACCACGCCGGAGGCGCCGATGACCACCGTCATGTCCCCCCAATGAAGCGCGAGATGCAGGCCGACGGCGGCCATCGCCGAAAGACACCAGAAGATCGCCAATCTGCCGGCACCGATCCGGCGAACGACCGGCGCGCCGAAGGCAAGCATCCAGAAGGCATTGAAGATCAGATGCTCCCAGGAACCATGCAGGAAGGAATAGGTGATGGGCGTCCAGAGCCATGCCAGACCCTGCTCCGCCAGCGGGTGATCGTAGCGGGCCGGCAGGAAGGCGAAGTTGAAGATCAGCTCGTCATCGATCTCGACGGACAGAAGATAGGTGCGCACGGCATGAATGAGGACGAGGACGGCGAGAATCCAGACGAGGCTGGACGGCAGGTTGAACGCCGGCTCGCGGGCGGGCGGCCCGAAACCGTTGACGGTGCTGGGGCCGGTGCCCGACGGGCCGTGCGCTTCGGAAAGCGCCTCTGAAGACTGGGGCCCCGACACCCTCTGCTCGACCGAACCATCGCGGTCATCAGGACGATCGTCGCGATTCTCATCCTTTCCATCGGCAGGTCTCACGCCGTCGCCTTCGGGCGATGACAGGCGGCCGGCTGTGGCTGTCGTCTCCGGCGCACGCCCGTCGATCTGGGGAACGCCCGAATGTCGAGGCGTGCCGGGTGTGGACGTGTTGTCTCGGTCGGTCATTGTGAAGATGCTCTCGGTCGTCGTGTGCAAGGCGCGGTTATCCCCTGCCCGGCTGCGGCTGGCAAGCTCTCCCGTCGGTGCCGATCGTCGCATGCAGGAACAGGCTCGAAAGGATGCCGCGCAAAAAAACGCCGCTCCGGAAAACCGAAGCGGCGTGCGGTCTCTCATGCGGACCGAGGTGGTGCCGAAGGCGACCCTTCGTGACGTGATGTCTCCTTTTGACAGCGTGCACGCACAGGGGCAATCGGAGCACATCGTTAACCTTAACTGCGCTGTGGCACGCAACTTGCGAGGTACTCTCTGCAGGCCGCCAACGAACGACGTATCGATCCGATGCGGGACGGTTTTGCTCCAAAACGGGACGACCGACATGAAGACGCGCACATCGACCGACATTTTCCGGTACTGGCAGAGCCTTCGCGAAAAGGGTCGAACCCCATCGCGGGATCAACTCGACCCCGGCGCGATCCGCGATGCGTTGCCGGATGTCTTCATCCTCGAACAGGCCGAGGCCGATCAAGGCCGAACAGCGTCTCCACGCTTCCGGCTGGCGGGTACGCGCCTCTGCGCCCTGTTCGTGCGCGAATTGCGGGGTGCCCGGCTGGACAGTCTCTGGTCCGCCGCCGACATGCAGGATCTCGCCGACGTCACGCGTCGCGTCATGCTTTCCGGCGAACCCGCGGTCATCCAGGCTTCCGGGATCGCCGATGGCGAGCGGCTGGCCGCGGAACTCGTGCTTCTCCCGCTCCTGTCGCGCGGAGGACGTCACGACCGGATTTTCGGGTCGCTCACGCCGATCTCCCGCCCGGCCTGGATCGGTGCGCGACCGTTGCCCTTCCTGTCGATCGACCGTGTCGCGTTTCCCGACCGGGACCTGCCCGTGCGCAGCGTCGCGGTGCGCGCGACCGTTTCGCGGACGTTTGCCGCACCGACCCGGGATACGGCTCTCCGGCAGGCCCTGTCCCGGGTGATGCATCTCTCGGTCATGGACGGCGGCAAGGGGCGATAGGCCGGTCTTCGAAGACTCTGTTAACCCGGTTCTTGTATTCGTAAGTGTGCAAAGTCCATGGGCGCGTCGCGATGTTCAACTTCAGTCAATCCCAAGCCGCGACTCAGAAGGCGCACGATGAAAGCGCCTTCCAGCGCGTCACCGTGAACCTCGGCGGCCGGTTGATGCTGGCCAGCCACGACGAATATGATTGCACCGCAACGGAAATGTCGCCGGGCGACGTCTTCTTCTCCACGACGGCCCGCCCACGGATCGGCGAACGCGTCATCGCCTATGTCGATCATGTCGGCCGCATCGAGGGTCTCGTTTCGCGGCTCGCCGATGGGTCCTTCACCGTTCGCATCAATGCGACGGAGCGTAAGCGTGACAAGCTTGCCGCCCAGCTGACCTGGATTGCCAACAAGCACGAGCTCGGACTGCCGGAAGACCGGCGGCACGACCGTCTGGCGCCGCGCAAGACCCAGACGGAGATCACGCTCGAGGACGGCACGCGCTATGCCTGCCGCATCATCGACCTTTCCCTTTCCGGCGCTGCCGTGGATACGGAATTCCGTTTCGAGCTGGGAACGCCGATGCTGCTCGGCAATATGCGCGGACGGATCGTCCGCCATTTCCAGGAAGGCGTCGCCATCGAGTTCCTGGGCGTCCAGTCGCGCGACACGCTGCGCGAATTTCTCTGATCGCCTTTCTGTAAGCTTCGGCGAAAACATCGGTCGTCGTTCCGCGTCGAGACAACGCGTGCTTCCCTGTCTGCCGCCACGGCCGGGCGGGTAAGCGCCGCTAGACTTTGCCCTCCCTCTCCCGTCCAGAACGTCGCACCGTCAGAACGTCCGAACGGCCCTTTGCAGTTTATCCTAACCAGATCATGAACATATCCGGGTGCCGTTTTCCGTTCTGGAACGCGCAGCGACGTGCAGAAGGACAGGCTCACGGAGGATCGTCCCGTGCGCCAAGCGGTTTATGGCCGATCCGCGTTTACTTTTTTATCGTTCCAATCCAGTGGTTTAGACCTTATCTCGTACGTCATTTCTTACGGTCATCGCTAAAGTTTTCGACGAAACCAGTTCAAATACAGATAAAACAATCATAGAGTTTTATTCGACTTTTATATTCAGTTTATCTGCATTTGTACTTTGTTTTACTTCGGACTTTTGGCGGAGATCAAAAGGTCCGTGTCATTCTGTGCCTGTAACGGGGACACAGACAATGACAAGAACAAAAAGCTTCAAAGCAGGCTTCTTCGGCGCACTCGGCTCTTTCGCCCTGGCGACATCCGCATTCGCATTCCCAGCCAACATGGCAACGGAGGGACCGACCAATCCACCCGTCGGACATTATGAATTTTGCCGCACGGCTCCGGACGAATGCCGTTCCAATCCCTCCAAGGCAGCACCGCTGGCCCTGACGCGGGAGAGCTGGAAGACCATTCTCGAGGTCAATTACGACGTCAACGAGCGGATCACGCCGATGACCGATAAGGAAATCTACGGCGTCGAGGAATACTGGGCCTATCCGGAGACCGTCGGCGACTGTGAAGACTACGTTCTCCTGAAGCGTCGCGAGCTGATGCAGGCCGGCATCGCTCCGGGCAATCTCCTGATCACCGTCGTGCTTCAGCCGAACGGCGACGGACACGCGGTGCTGACCGTGCGCACGGATCGCGGCGACTTCATCCTCGACAACATGCGCAGCAAGGTGCTGATCTGGTCGGATACGGAATATACCTATCTGAAGCGCCAGTCGGTCGAGAATGCCGGTCGATGGGTCAAGCTGGAAGACGGTCGCGCCGTGGCTGTCGGCAGCGTCCAGACGCAGTAAGGAAGCGCACCGCTTAGCGGCCTTCCCATCGACCCAAAGTTTGGGTCTGCAGGGTGATCCCCGTCACCGGCGGCCCATAAGGCCGGCTCCGCTGTCCCCGGAGCCGGCCTTCTTCATGTTTCAAGGCGAGGTTTCGTCCCAAGCATTCCTTCCCGGCAGGCGTGCTTTACGGAAAATTAACCTTGCTGCGTCAGCCTGACCCGGTGTCGATCTGCGGTTCGTTCATCCTTGCCGGTCGATCCTGCGCCGGCTCGGCACAGGTGCGCGCCGCGCCGGGAGGGATGCTGGAACGAACCGATGACCACTTCATCAGAGCTCGCTGCACCCTCCGGAACCTCCGCTCCCGATCTCGGCCCGTCGGGCCCGCGCATCCTTCTGCGCGCGGGATTGGCGATCGGTCTCCTTGCCGCCCTCACGGTCGCGATCTGCATCGGCGGACCCCAAATCGGCGCGACGCTCGCGCTTGGCGGCAATACCACCAGTACAGATAATACCGACATCGTGATCGGCACGGACCATCTCCGCCTGCCCGCCCATTACATTCGTTTTGCCGATCAGCGTCAGACCGGCGCAGCGGAACGCGTCGATCTTTATGCGACCTGGCCGGAGATGCAGGGTTATAGCGATGCGACGCGGGGCCGCTTCAACGACGTCACGCGCACGGACGGCCTGATCTTCCTGCAGATTTCCCAGAGCACCATGTCGCGCGATATGTCGGGCCGCATCGCGCCGATCTACAGCCATCTGTTCGAAGGCGCCCCCACGGACGGTCCCGCAGGCCTGACCGGTCACCGCATGACGGCCACCTCGGGATACGGCGCCGAAATCTTCTTCACCGCACCGTCCGGCACGACGGGTGGGCCCGACGCGTTTGGCGTGCGCTGCCTCATGCCCGAGCGCCCGGAGCTTGCGACCAGCGCCGATTGCCAGCGCGACGTTCACGCGGGTCAGGATCTTGTGGTGCTCTACCGGTTCTCCAGCCAATTGCTGCCACAATGGCACGCCATCGATGAGGCTGTTCTCCGTTTCGTCGAGGCGAAACTCGTCCCCTGATGCGAAAGGGCGACTTTGGCCCAGGCAACGACACAGGCGACCACTGTCTCAAATTTGAAACCAATCCTTCATCATAAACCGATTGGTAACGCTGTGACGATAAAGTCTGGGCAACGGTCGTCCGTAGGGGGGCGATGCCCGGACGACAATTTTTGATCTGAGAATGAAGAGAAGCGTAGTGTCCATGCCAACATTGAACGGTTCCACCGAGCGTCAGCCGACCCCATTCTTCAAAACGGCTTCACGTATGATCGTTGCCTCCGTCGTGGCGGTCTGTGTGTTTGCAGCCCCTGCAATGGCTGCCAAGTATGCGGGCATCGTCGTCGATGCGAAAACCGGCAAGGTGCTCTACAGCGAAGATGCCGACAGCCTGCGCTATCCCGCTTCGCTTACGAAGATGATGACCCTCTATCTGACCTTCGAAGCGCTGGAAGCCGGAAAGGTCCGCAAGGACACACCCGTTCCCTTCTCCAAGAATGCCTCCGCAGAACCGCCCTCGAAGCTCGGCGTTCGCGCCGGCCAGACGATCACCGTCGAGCAGGCGATCCAGGCGCTCGTGACGCGTTCCGCCAACGATGCAGCAACGGCGCTCGGCGAATTTCTCGGCGGCTCGGAAGACCGCTTCGCCCGGATCATGACCAGCAAGGCCCGTGCGCTCGGCATGACGCGCACCACCTATCGCAACGCCAATGGCCTACCGAACGACGCCCAGATGACCACCGCGCGCGACCAGGCCCGGCTCGGCATGGCGCTTCGTCAGCATTTTCCGCAGTATTACAGCTATTTCTCGACCCGCAGCTTCACCTTCGGCCGGCAGGTCATCGGCAATCACAACCGTCTGCTCGGCAATGTCCGCGGCGTCGATGGCATCAAGACGGGCTACACCCGTGCCGCCGGCTTCAACCTCGTGACCTCGGCGCAGGCCGACGGCCGCAGCATCGTCGGCGTGGTTCTCGGCGGCAAGTCGGGCGGCGCCCGCGATGCGCAGATGCGTGCTCTCGTCGCCAAGTACATGCCGGCAGCCTCGCGCAGCGGCAGCGGCAATCTCGTTGCGGAAACCCAGGATGCGCCGACCCTTTCGGCGAGCGAATCCCGCCAGGTCTCGACCGCAGCGGCGACCGGCGGCAGCTTCAACCTGCCCAATAGCGGTCCTGTTCCCGGCGCCCGCTACAGCGAGGAAACGACCCGCAGCGTCGAAGTCGCCTATGCCGCAGAACCCAAGGTCAGCGCCAGCGCCAACCCCGTTCTCGCCAAGCCGAACACGCTGGAAGCCCAGAGCCAGAAGCTCGCATCGCTCGGCAGCAATGCCGCCATCGACCGCCAGGTCACGAATTCCGTCGCCAGAAAGGCCTCCGAGGCCGTCACGGAAGACGAGGCGGCGGCGCCCGCTTCCGGCTGGATCATCCAGATCGGCGCGACGCCCGACAAGGGCCAGGCCATGACGCTGCTCGGCAACGCCAAGGAAAAGGGCGGCAAGGCGCTCTCCGCCGCCACCCCCTTCACGGTGGCCGTTTCGAGCGGCAGCAGCCAGCTCTATCGCGCCCGCTTTGGCGGCTTCTCCAGCCAGGACAAGGCCGTCAACGCCTGCTCGGCCCTGAAGAAGAAGGGTTTCGCCTGCTGGGCCGCCGCTCAATAAGCGCGCGTCTTCTGGAAAGGTCGGCGTAAACGCCGACCCGTCCCAACCTACGAGCGCCGGCGTCTCCAGTTGCGCCGGCCTCCTCCTCGGATTTGTTTTGCGTCAACGGGGTCAGTCATGTCGATGAATGAAAACGGTTCGGGAGCCCCTCTGCTCCCCGACAACAAGGTTCGCCGCGCACCGCGCCGGGGACTTCACCCGCTCCACGAAGCGGCCATGCGCATTGCCGAACTCGGCGCAAAGCCGCGGTCGAAGACCAAGGACCTGGTGGGCATGCTGCTCACGCATGGCGCCCGCGCCTGGCGCTCGACGCAGCCGGATGTCTCCATCCACCTCCACGTCACCGCGCCTTCGTCGCGCCGCCCGGTTCGACTGAGAATCAAATAGCCTCAGCATGAGCCCCGATCAACGAAAGCCCGCCGCGCGTAAATCCGCCGGCGGGCTTCGTCGTTGCGGCAAGGTCTGTCAAAGAAGCCCGAGTTCGGTCAGTTCGCGACGCAGATCGCTGGGCATGTCTGCCGTCTCGGAGGCGAGATCGCGCGGCGCATCGGCGTCCGTCAGGTAACGCCAGCCCTGGAAAGGACGGCGTGGCTGGAAATCCGTATCGATGACCTCCGGGCCGAGAATGAGGTTGCAGCGCCCGATGCCCTCGCCGTCGGTAAAGGTGGTGATATCGAGCAGGCGCTGGCGGGCCTGCACCTGCCCCTTGATCACCCAATAGAGCGAACCGCCATCGAGCAACTCCTCCATCCGCTTCGGCACCATTCGCGTGGTGTGGAAGGACTGTGGCGCGAGGCCGGCTGCCATCGCGTTCAGCGCCCGATGGGCGACCCAGTCGCGCAGATCGTCGATCGAATCCGCGCCGACGCAAAGCTTGAGAAGATGCAAGGCCATGATGGCGCGTTCAACACCCTTGCCGTCGCCTCGTCAAGAGCCGCCTGTCGTCAACACTCGACGACGTTGACCGCGAGACCGCCGGTCGAGGTTTCCTTGTACTTGTCGTGCATATCGACGCCTGTCTGGCGCATCGTTTCGATGCAGGCATCGAGCGGCACGAAGTGGCTGCCGTCACCCTTGAGCGCGAGCGACGCGGCCGTGACCGCCTTGACGGCGCCCAGCGCGTTGCGCTCGATGCAGGGCACCTGCACGAGACCCGCCACCGGATCGCAGGTCATCCCCAGGTGATGTTCGAGCGCGATTTCGGCGGCGTTCTCTATCTGCTCGGGCGTGGCTCCCATGACGGCGGCGAGACCGGCGGCGGCCATGGCCGAAGCGGAGCCGACTTCGCCCTGACAGCCGACTTCGGCGCCGGAAATCGAAGCGTTGAACTTGATGATGCCGCCGATGGCGGCCGCGGTCAGGAGGTAATCGCGGATGCCGTTGTCATCCGCATCCTCATGGAAATGCAGGTAATACCGGATGGTGGCCGGCACGACGCCGGCCGCACCGTTGGTGGGCGATGTCACGACCCGCCCGCCTGCCGCATTTTCCTCGTTCACGGCCATGGCATAGACGCTCAGCCAGTCGTTCGCGAGCAGCGGATTGATCTTGTTGGAGCGCCACTCCTGCTCCAGCTTGTCATGGATCATGCCGGCGCGGCGGCGAACTTTCAGGCCACCCGGCAGGATACCTTCCTGCGAAAGCCCGCGGTCGATGCAGCTTTTCATGGCGGCCCAGATCCGGTCGAGCCCGGCATCCAGTTCCTCGCGCGACATCGAGCACTCCTCGTTCGCCCGCTTCATCTGCGCGATGGAAAAGCCGGATCGCGCCGCCATGTCGAGCATCTGCTTTGCATTGGCAAAGGGATAGGGCACCTTGACGCCGCCGGGCTTGGTCTTGGAGGCGCGCATCGCGTCCAGTTCCGTATCCGTCACGACGAAGCCGCCGCCGATGGAATAGTAGATCCGTTTGAGGAGCAGGCGACCGTCCTTGTCGAAGGCCGAGAAGGACATGCCGTTGGCATGGCCCGGCAGCGGCACCTTCTTGTCGAAGACGAGGTCGATTTTCGGCTGGAACCGATAGGTCGGATGACCGGGCGGGGTGATCTCGCCCGTCCGCTCGACGGCCTCGATGATCGCGTCCATCCGGTCGGGATCCACTCTGTCGGGCCGCTCGCCCATCAGGCCGAGGACGACCGCCCTGCCCGATCCATGACCGATGCCGGTATGGGCAAGCGAGCCGTGCAGGCTGACGGTGATGGTGGCCACGGTCGCACCGGACGGACGGGGCCAGTCGGGAGACAGGATCAGCTCCAGAAAGCGATTGGCGGCCGACATCGGCCCCATGGTGTGAGAGCTCGACGGGCCGATGCCGATCTTGAACACGTCGAATACCGAAAGAAACATCGAAACCCCGATCTGCGCCTGATCCGCGCATTCCTCATCATCGACCATAGGTCATCGCCGCCCGATCCGGGCAGCACCGACCGACATCCGGTGAGGCGCGCGCGACATGGGCCTGTGACACAGCCACGAGGCGACATCGGCGCAGGACGGAGGACGGGCGACACGCGCTTCAGCATATTGCTTTTTCGGAAGGGCATGCCACAAGAGCCGCATGGTTCTGGTCGATTATATCGCACTCTTGGTGTTCGCGCTGCTCTGGGGCGGCTATGTCTGGGTCACGGACCGGCGCACCGTCTTCGGTCGCACCAGCCTGTCTCGGCTGATGATCGAGCGCCGCCGCCGCTGGATCCTCAATTCCCTCAATCGCGACCTGAAGATGATCGATACGCAGATCATTGCCGGTCTGCAGGCGGGGACTGCCTTCTTCGCCTCGACCTGCATCTTCGCGCTTGGCGGCTGCTTTGCCCTGCTCGGCCGTGCTACCGAGGCGCAGGCAATCTTCAACGATCTCCCCTATGTCTTCCAGGGCGGCAGGACGGCGTTCGAGCTGAAGGTCAGCGGGCT
Source organism: Rhizobium sp. PP-F2F-G48 (assembly GCF_004342335.1). Taxonomy (NCBI): domain Bacteria; kingdom Pseudomonadati; phylum Pseudomonadota; class Alphaproteobacteria; order Hyphomicrobiales; family Rhizobiaceae; genus Rhizobium; species Rhizobium sp. PP-F2F-G48. Next base: position 206,992 of record NZ_SLVH01000002.1, read on the forward strand.
GACCTGCATCTTCGGTTATGCTTTCTTCAAATTCGGCTGGTCCTACCGGCTGTTCAACTACTGCTCGATCCTGATCGGCGGCATTCCGATGCTGTCGGAAACCAAGGTGGATCGCGCCGCCGCGGAACGCGCGGCCGAGCGGGCGATCCGCATGAACGTGGTGGCCGCCAAGCACTTCAATGCGGGCCTGCGCAGCATCTTCCTGTCGATCGGCTATCTCGGCTGGTTCGTCAGTCCTTACATTCTCATGGGTGCCACCGGCATCGTCATCGTCGTTCTCTTTCGACGGCAGTTCTTCTCCGAAGCGCGGGACGCGCTTCTGGAGCCATAGGGCCGCACCTGCAGGCCTGTCGTCCCGACGTTTCCACATGCTCCGGTGCCCATTCGCTTCCACCGTCGCCGAGCCTGTTCCAGGGGAGTTTCCATGTCGCTGAACAACTCGAACGCACCGTCCTCTCCGGATACCGCCGGCGGAGTCCCGGAGGATAGCCGGCCCGTGCGCCGTCGCCTCGGCTGGCTGGATGTCGTGCGCGGCATCGCGATCCTCGCCATGGCGAGCTATCATTTCTCCTGGGATCTCGAATATTTCGGATATCTCGCGCCCGGCACGGTGGGCATCGGGCTGTTCAAATACTACGCCCGCGGGATCGCCAGCAGCTTCCTGCTCCTGGCCGGCTTCAGCCTCGTGCTCGGCCATTTCCCCCGCTTTCGCCGCCGCCCGTTCCTCATCCGCTTCGCGAAAGTCGCGGCAGCCGCCGCCGTCATCAGCATTGCGACCTGGTTCGCCTTTCCCACGGGCTTCATCTTTTTCGGCATTCTCCACGCGATCGCGGCGGCAAGCCTCATCGGCCTCCTGTTTCTGCGCCTTCCGGTCGCCGTCACGCTTCTCGTGGCCCTCGCCGCGTTCCTGGCCCCCTTCTATCTGCGGTCCGCTGTTTTCGACCTCCCCTCCTTGTGGTGGGTCGGGCTGTCGGAAACGCTTCCACGATCGAACGATTACGTCCCGCTCCTGCCCTGGCTCGCGCCGTTTCTCACTGGCATCGCACTGGGCCGGATCGCCCTTACGAAAGGCTGGCTGGACACGGCCAGCGCGCCCGAACGTCCGGCAGGTTCCATCAAACGGGGATTAGCGTTCGCCGGTCGCCACAGCCTGCCGATCTATCTTATCCACCAGCCGCTGCTGTTCTCGCTGGTGGCTCTTTTCGCCATGATCCATCCGGCAGCGCGGCCCGATCCGCGCCCGGCCTTCCAGTCGAGCTGCATGGCGACCTGTACCGGTGACCAGACGCAGGCATTCTGCGCACGTTTCTGCGGCTGCACGCTGGACAGGCTGGTCGAACAAAACCTTCTCGATCCCCTCGACCAAGGTCAGATCGACGTGCAGACGGATAGCCGGATCTCCGAGATCGCCGGCCAGTGCACGATGAAGGCGCAGGAGTAGCGCCTCGAACGACAAACGCCGCGACAGGGGGCTGTCACGGCGAGAGGCGTCGGGGTGCTTGGATGTCGGTCAGGTGCCGACGCCGATTTCGGCAAGCCGCGTCAGGCAGGCCTCCTCGACATTGCTCATTTCCTCGAGCGTTTCCTCGATATCGCGGCGCTTCTGGATCAGTTCCGCCCGCTTGTCCTCGAGCCGTTTCATCATCAGGCGAAGCTGACCGGCTTCGCCTGGCGGCTCCTTGTACATCTGGATGATCTCGCGGATCTCCGAGATGCTGAAGCCGATGCGACGTCCACGCAGGATTTCCTTGATCAGATGCCGATCCGTCGCGCGGAAGAAACGGGTGCGCCCCCGCCGCTCGGGATGGATCAGCCCCTCGTCCTCGTAAAAACGAAGCGTTCGTGTCGAGACGCCGAATTCCCGTGTCAGTTCCGTAATGGTATAATACTTGTCCAAACTACGCCTCATCTGCCAGACCGAAATCCTGATCGACATTTACGTAAAAGTCAATGCGTACGCGTAAGTCGTCCCTAACGGGCCGATTGACGAGCGTGAAATCGTGGCTTCAGCGATGCAGCCTGCTGTCGCTAAGGCATGTCGCGCCAAAAGGTGCAGCAATTGTCCAGAACGGCATGCGTATCAACAATCACCTAAGGCGCAACGCGCGAATCTGAGCAACTGCACCGCGCTTTAGTGAATGCCGAACCACCAGGAGGCCAGCCCGAGGAATGCGAAGAAGCCGGTGACATCCGTGACGGTCGTGACGAAGACGGCCGAGGAGACGGCCGGGTCCGCGCCGAACTTGTCGAGCAGCAGGGGAATGAAGATGCCGGCCAGCGCCGCCGCGATCATGTTGATCAGCATGGCTGTGGCGATGATGCCGCCGATATCCGCGCTCTGGAACCACGTGCCCGCCGCAAGTCCGATGAGCAGCCCGAACAGAGCGCCGTTGATAAGGCCAACGCCCGCCTCGCGCCGGATGACCCGGAAAGCGTTGTGGATGTCGAGATCGCGCGTCGCCAGTGCCCGAACCGTCACCGTCATCGTCTGCGATCCCGCATTGCCACCCATGCCGGCCACGATGGGCATGAGAACGGCCAGCGCGACGATGTGCTCGATCGCCTTGTCGAAAAGACCGATCACCGAAGCCGCAAGGATCGCGGTGAACAGATTGACCATCAGCCAGACGACACGCGAGCGCGAGGTATCGATGACCGAGTCGGACAGTTCTTCGTCGCCGACGCCGCCGAGGCGCATGATGTCTTCCTCGGCCTCTTCTTGAATGACGTCGACGACGTCATCGATGGTGAGCACGCCGACGAGGCGCTGGTTCTCATCGACCACGGCGGCCGAGAGCAGGTTGTACTGCTCGAAGACCTGCGCCGCCTCTTCCTGGTCCATTTCCGCCGGGACCGGATGGTTGGTCTCGCGCATGATCGACTCGATTTTCACCGAGCGCTTGGTGCGGAGAATCCGATCGAGATCGATCGTCCCCAGCAGGCGGAAAGTCGGGTCGATCACGAAGATCTGAGTGAAGCTCTCGGGGAGTTCGGTGTCCTCGCGCATGTAGTCGATCGTCTGACCGACCGTCCAGAACGGCGGCACGGCGACGAACTCCGTCTGCATGCGCCGGCCGGCAGTCGATTCGGGATAATCGAGCGAGCGGCGCAGGCGGACGCGCTCGGTGAAGGGCAGTTTTGCGAGGATCGCTTCCTGATCCTCCTGGTCCATGTCCTCGAGAATGTAGACGGCATCGTCCGAATCCATCTCGCCGAGGGCTGCGGCGATCTGCTCGTTCGGCAGGTGCTCGACAATGTCGAGACGAATGGCCTCGTCCACCTCCGTCAGGGCCGAGAGATCGAACTCGTCGCCGAGCAGCGATACCATCGCCCGGCGCTGCTCGGGGTTGATCGCTTCGAGAAGGTCGCCCATTTCGGACGCGTGAAGCCGCGCGACATGCTGGCGCAGATAGAGCACGTCGCGATCGGCGATCGCGGCACCGACATGCATCAGATAGTCGGAACGAACCGATCCATCCTCGGCATAGATGTCGGCCCCGTCATAGGCATCATCCGTTTCGGGAACGCGCGTCTCCAGGTCGTCGCCGGTGTTGCTCATCTGCCCGCCTCGCGATCGTTCAGCCGTTTCCGGCGCCGGGGCGATGCCCGAGGCTCGAAGAAAGGCTCTGCCAGTGTCTCGATGGTTACAGACCGGAAACTAGGGCCGGCCGCACTCCCTGCTAGACCATGGACGTGCGCCGGTCCACCCAAGATGACGCTGCCGCAGACCATATCGAGAAAATTTGTTCAAGCTGTTGCAGAACCTCACAAATCGAAGTCAAATCCGCGCTCGTTCGAGCGCTGCATCGGCGCTTTAAGGCGTGGCGACCGCGGAAAGGCGCGACCCCGATTGCGCTGCTCTGAACCATCCTCCAACGCGACCCTATGGGAGCTTCGCATGCCGATCCGATCCATCATCCCTTTCCCGGATACCCGCCTCAGGACACCGGCGGAACCGATCACCACCTTCAACGGCGATCTCGCAGACCTGGCCACCGATCTGCTCGACACCCTGCGCGCCGCGCCGGGCATCGGCATCACCGGCCCGCATATCGGCATTCTCCGCGCGATCACGGTCATCGAGATCGATGCGAAGGCCGGTCCGCACATCTTCATCAACCCGGAGATCCTCAGCGCCTCCCGGGAAACCACCCGGCACATGGAAGGCAGCGTCTCCATGCCAGGCTTCACCGACGAGGTCGAGCGACCCGCCGCGGTCACGGTCCGTTATCAGACCCTTGAAGGACTCTGGCAGGATGAGGAAGCGGACGGCCTGCTCGCGATCTGCCTGCAGCACGAGATCGACCAGATCAATGGCATCTTCTGGCTCCAGCGCCTGTCTCGGCTGAAGCGGGAGCGGATCGTGAAGAAATACGAGAAATCAGGACCTCGGCAGCGGCATGTCGCCCCCTGATCTGCGATGTTCCGTTGTCCGCCTTGGTCAATCGGCAGAGGACACGTTGACCGGAGCCGCTGCCCGCGGCTGCCGGATCGACGCCATGACATGCGTCACGGCCATATTGACGAGGTCAGCAAGAGCAAGAGACCCGCGACGTCTATATGGGGGACGATCCTAACAATGGATGTCTGTGCTTGGAGCGGAGGAGCAAGTAACTCTGTCCAAGGGGTAGCCTGGAAGGCGGTCCCTCCAGAACCCAAACCGTCGGTTAGACACAAAAAAACCGGCCTAAGCCGGTTTCTGTTGGTGCGGTCGAGAAGACTCGAACTTCCACGGGTTGCCCCACAGCGACCTCAACGCTGCGCGTCTACCAATTCCGCCACGACCGCATCGTGGTAGATCCGAATTGCTCCGGCGGGGTGCATGTAGCAAAAGGATTTGGGGGGCACAAGGGCGGGATGCGGAAAAGTTGGCGGTGGTCAAAACTATTTCCAGGGCCTGTGGACAGAGCCGGGAATTCCGACTTTAACCCTTGATCACAAAGCCCCATCTAGAGGCGACCGATCGGCTGGCTGGGCCCGTGTCTGCACGGAGACACAGGCTCGATCCCACAGGACACCGGAACTGCGCGGCATGGGATTTTCCTTCGATGCCCCGCAGCATTTGCAGGAAGACCCATGCAGCGCGACGCTCTCGATAGTCGTTTCTTTGCCGTCGATGGTAACCCGCCCGTCCGCTGGCGGATTGCCGATGGACTCGTACCCTACGACGTCGCCGTGGAGACGATGGAGCGCGAGGTGGCCGCCATCGCGGCCGGTGAGGCGGATGAGCTCGTCTGGATGGTCGAGCATCCGCCGCTTTACACCGCGGGTACCAGCGCCGATTCGGCCGATCTCGTGATGCCCGACCGCTTTCCGGTCTTTGCAACGGGGCGCGGCGGCGAGTACACCTATCATGGCCCGGGTCAGCGCGTGGTCTATGTCATGCTCGACCTCAAGCGACGCCGGCAGGACGTTCGCGCCTTCGTGGCGGCGCTGGAAGATCTCGTCATCCGCACGCTGGCCAGCATGAACGTCACCGGCGAGCGGCGCGAGGATCGCGTTGGCGTCTGGGTCCGCCGACCCGAAAAAGCCCCCCTGCCCGATGGTACGCCCGTCGAGGACAAGATCGCCGCGATCGGTATCCGCCTGCGGCGCTGGGTGAGTTTTCACGGCCTGTCGCTGAATGTCGATCCCGATCTCGACCATTTCGGTGGCATCGTGCCGTGCGGCATTCGCGGGCACGGCGTGACCAGTCTCGTCGATCTCGGATTGCCGGTGATGATGGAGGATGCCGACATGCGGCTTCGCGATGCGTTCGAGGAGGTGTTCGGGCCGACGATATCCGACAGGACGGCCCCTGTGGTCGTCAGTGCACCGGCTGGCGACGCTCCCGCCAGATCATGAACAGGCCGGAGCCGACGATGATGGCGACGCCGAGCCATTTCGAGGCGGTCGGGAATTCGCCGAAGACGAGATAGCCGAGGATGGTCGCCGCGATGATCTCGAAATAGTGCAGCGGCGCCAGCACGGAGGCGGGTGCGGCCTGAAACGCCTTGACCACCATCAGGTGCCCATAGCCGGAGATCGTGCCGAGCGCGATGACGAGGCCCCATCCGAGCGGCGTCTGCGGCAGCGACGGCACGAAATCCGCCGCGCCCATGCCATGGCCGAGGGCGATGGTCGCCGCCATGAACAGCGTGCCGCCGACGCCGGCAAAGGTCTGCATCGCGAGCGGCGTGTCGGCGGCACCGGAGGCGCGGTTCATCAGGAGATAGCAGGCAAAGAGAAAGGCGCAGGCCACCGGCATCAGCGCGGTCAGGCCGAAGACCTGAAAGCTCGGCTGGATCACGATCATTGCGCCGAAAAAGCCGATGCCGATTGCCGTCCACCGCCGCCAACCGACCTTTTCACCGAGGATCAGCGCCGAAAGGCAGGTCAGGATGAACGGCTCAACGAAATAGATCGCGAACACGTCGGCGAGCGGCATGTATTTCACGGATACGAAGAAAAAGAGCGATGCGGCGGCAAGCAGCACGCCGCGCAGCATGTTGTACCAGGGCCGCTGCGGCACCAGCGCCTTCGGGCCGCCCAGTCGAAGCAGCATCGGCAGCGTCGCGACGAGCTGGAAGAAGAAGCGGTAGAACGTCACCTGCGCCGGCGACATTCCGAGCTCGACCGCCATATATTTCGCGATGGCATCCATGCAGGGCAGGATCATCATGGCGGTGAGCAGCAGGAGGACGCCCTGCATAACGGTCGCGGGCGTGCCGGTTTCGGGCGTCGCGGTTTCGGGCAGGTCAGAAGATGGGCGGGTCATGCGAATCAAGCTCCAGATCCGAGGTCGGACGCAGCCCATGGCAATGCTCTCCCGGCCGTTTCCGCAAGGCGTAGCCCGACGGATATTTGACGCTGCGAGCCCTTTTCTTTCCCGACCGTGGATGTAGGCTTGGGCAAAAGAAGGCTGGGGCGGAAGAAGGCTCCCGCGCCCTGCGGCCATGACGCCATGGCCCAGCAGGCGGGAGCACGATGAGGAGAACGCCATGCGGGTATCAACAGACGCCATGATGGCCATGCTGCGGCAGCCGCGCGACACGGACACGCCCGGCGGGCGGCTGTTTCGCGCACGCGGCGTGCTCAATCTCAGCCTCGCCGACCTTGCCGAGCGCCTTACAGTATTGCCGGAGACGGTCTCCGACTGGGAGCGCGACCGCAGCGAGCCGGAGGGAGAAAAGCTGGCGCTGCTCGCGGATCTCCTGGGCGTGACGCCGCGATGGCTGATCGCCGGGATCACCGAGCCGTCCGGCATCACCCTCTCGCCCTTGGCCGTACAGGGCCTGCTCGAGGAACTCGAGAGCGCGAAGGCGCTGCAGGCGCAGGCGGGAAAGGCGATAGACGCGCTTGAGACCTCGCTTCGCCGCGTCCTAAAGAGTATCTGAACAGAGATATCGAATCGTGCGCGCCGGCCGCTCGGCATCGCGCCCCATCAAAAGCATTAGATCCAGGAGACATTTCATGGACGTTCGCGCTGCCGTTGCCGTTCAAGCTGGCAAACCCCTCGAAATCATGACCGTGCAACTGGATGGACCGCGCGCCGGCGAAGTTCTCGTCGAGATCAAGGCGACCGGCATCTGCCACACGGACGAGTTCACCCTGTCGGGTGCCGATCCGGAAGGCTTGTTTCCCGCCATTCTCGGCCATGAGGGTGCGGGCATCGTGGTCGATGTCGGCCCGGGCGTAACGTCGCTGAAGAAGGGCGACCATGTCATTCCGCTCTACACGCCGGAATGCCGCGAGTGCTATTCGTGCCTGTCGCGCAAGACGAACCTCTGCACCTCCATCCGCGCCACGCAGGGCCAGGGCCTCATGCCGGACGGCACCTCGCGGTTCTCGATCGGCAAGGACAAGATCTTCCACTACATGGGCTGCTCGACCTTCGCCAATTTCACGGTCCTGCCGGAAATCGCGCTCGCCAAGGTCAACCCGGACGCGCCCTTCGACAAGATCTGCTATATCGGCTGCGGCGTCACGACCGGCATTGGCGCCGTCATCAACACGGCCAAGGTGGAGATCGGCTCGACGGCCATCGTCTTCGGTCTCGGCGGCATCGGGCTGAACGTACTGCAGGGCCTGCGTCTGGCCGGCGCGGACATGATCATCGGCGTCGACATCAACAACGACCGCAAGGCCTGGGGCGAAAAGTTCGGCATGACGCATTTCGTCAATCCGAAGGAGGTCGGCGACGACATCGTGCCCTTCCTCGTCAACATGACGAAGCGCAATGGCGACACGATCGGCGGCGCCGACTACACGTTCGACTGCACAGGCAACACCAAGGTGATGCGCCAGGCGCTTGAGTCTTCGCATCGTGGCTGGGGCAAATCCGTCATCATCGGCGTTGCCGGCGCGGGCCAGGAAATCTCCACCCGCCCCTTCCAGCTGGTCACCGGCCGCAACTGGATGGGCACCGCCTTCGGTGGCGCGCGCGGCCGCACCGACGTGCCGAAGATCGTCGAATGGTACATGGAGGGCAAGATCCAGATCGACCCGATGATCACCCACACGATGCCGCTCGAGGACATCAACAAGGGCTTCGACCTGATGCATGCGGGCGAAAGCATCCGCAGCGTCGTGATCTATTGATGGGACACACGCCCTACGAGGTCGACCTGCGGGCGATGGATGCCCTGTCCGCGGCCGACCTCTATGCATTGCTGAAGATGCGTGTCGATGTGTTCGTGGTGGAGCAGACCTGCCCCTACCCCGAGCTCGACGGCAAGGATGCGACGGCACTGCATCTCCGGCTGATGGAGGGCGACGTGCTCGTCGCCTCCGCGCGGCTGTTGCCGCCCATAGGGTCGGGCGAACCGGCGCGCATCGGTCGCGTCGTCGTCTCGCCGGATCACCGCGGAAAGCAGCTCGGCAACGCCGTGATGCGCGAGGCGATCTCCGCCTGCGAGACCGCCTTTCCGGGCGCGCCGATCGCGCTGTCCGCGCAGAGCCATCTGCGGGCGTTCTATGAGCGCCTCGGCTTCGAGGCGACGTCGGACGACTATGTCGAGGACGGCATTCCGCATGTGGACATGCTCCGGCAGCCGCCGCCCGTTTCGCTGGAGGTCGCGTGATCTACGTCGATGCCGATGCCTGCCCCGTCAAGCCGGAGATCCTGAAGGTCGCCGAACGGCATGATCTGCCGGTGACGCTGGTTGCCAATTCCGGGCTGCGTCCGTCGCGCGATCCGATGGTGACGAACGTGATCGTCTCGGCCGGCTTCGATGCGGCCGACGACTGGATCGCGGAGCGTGCAGGCCCCGGCGACGTGGTCATCACGGCGGATGTGCCTCTTGCAGGACGCTGCGTTGCCAAGGGCGCGCTCGTGACCGGACCCACGGGGCGCGTCTTCGATGTCGCCAATATCGGCATGGCCACCGCCATGCGGGATCTCGGCGCCCATCTGAGAGAAACGGGCGAAAGCCGCGGCTTCAATGCCGCCTTTACCGCCCGCGACCGCTCGGCCTTTCTCGAAACGCTCGACCGGCTCTGCCGGCGCGCAAAGCAGGCCTGAACCCTTGGCGGACGCACGTGGCGCACTCATCCCCCGGCGGCATCTTCCCTTTACGCTCGGCGCCATCGCGGCCGCTTTGTCGCTGCCGGTGGGCTTCCTCGAAAGCGGGCGGTTCGCCATCGAGCTCGCGGCCGTCCTGTTCTTCCTCGTCTATCTCGGCATGATCGCGATCCGCATTCCGACGCTGAGCGGGGCTTATCTCAAAGAAAATGCGGCCGGCACCGACGAGCCGGAGATCGTCATTCTCGGCGTCACCCTTGCGGCCGTCGTCATCTGCCTCGGCTCCCTGTTTCAGGCGTTGAACGAGAAGGATGGAGCGCCGCTTCCCGAGCAGATCCTCGCCTTCGCCTCCGTGGCGCTCGGCTGGCTGACGGTCCACACGATGGCGGCGATTCACTACGCGCACCGCTACTGGAGCCCCGAGCTTGCAGATGACGACGCGGGTGAGAACGGCAATCGTCGCGGCCTCGACTTTCCGGGAACGGACATGCCGGGCATCTTCGATTTCCTCTATTTTTCCTTCGTCATCGGCATGACGGCGCAAACGTCGGACGTCGCGATCAACACGACGGCCATGCGCAAGATCAACCTGATCCACGCCGTCGTCTCCTATTTCTTCAACACCGTGCTCATCGCCGTGGCGGTCAATGCCGCGGTCGCTTTGCTCTGAACACATCGTCCGACCTGCCCAGAGGAAGTCTCCCATGAAAGTCCTGTCTCAGACCATCGCCTTCCGCGGCATGCAAGGCGTCTATTCGCATCGTTCGGAGGCCTGCGACTGCGATATGACCTTTGCCGTCTTCGTGCCGCCGCAGGCGGTGAGCCAGCCCTGCCCGGTCGTCTGGTATCTCTCCGGCCTGACCTGCAGCCATGCCAATGTGATGGAGAAGGGCGAGTACCGCCGGCTTGCGGCCGAACTCGGCCTCATCATCGTCTGCCCGGATACCAGTCCGCGCGGCGGCGATGTCGCGGACGAGGCGGCAAACTGGCAGATGGGCAAGGGTGCCGGCTTCTATCTCGACGCGACGCAGGAGCCCTGGGCGCGCCATTATCGTATGGAAACCTATATCACGCAGGAACTGCCGGCGCTGATCGCCGCGCAATTTCGCGCCGACATGAGCCGTCAGGCGATCTTTGGCCACTCGATGGGCGGCCATGGCGCGATGACCATCGCACTCAAAAACCCGGACCGCTTCCGCAGCTGCTCGGCCTTCGCGCCCATCGTCCAGCCCTCGACGGCCGATTGGTCGATCGGCGCGTTCGAGAAATATCTCGGCGCGGACAAAGCCGCATGGCGGGCTTATGATGCCTGCGCGCTGGTCGAGGACGGCGCCCGCTTCCCGGAATTCCTGATCGACCAGGGAACGGCCGACGGCTTTCTCGAGACGGGCCTGCGTCCCTGGCTGTTCGAGGACGCGATCAAGGGAACCGGCATCGCCCTGACGCTGCGGATGCAGGAGCGTTACGATCACTCCTATTATTTCATCTCCACGTTCATGGACGATCATCTGCGCTGGCATGCGGAGCGGCTGGCGTGATCACGGGGACGGCAGACCGACCCCAAACGTCGCCGATCGGTGACGGGAGACGGCTGCGATGCTGAATATTCTCCTGGTCGCGCTTGGCGGTGCCGGCGGCTCCGTGCTGCGCTATCTCGCCGGGATCGCCAGCGTCCGGCTGATGGGGGCGGGCTTTCCCTGGGGAACGCTGTTCGTCAATGTCACCGGCTCGTTCCTCATCGGCGTGCTGTCCGAGGTCGTAGCCCGACGGTTCGGGGCCTCGCCCGAGCTGCGTCTGTTCCTCGTCACCGGCATCCTTGGTGGCTACACCACCTTCTCGGCCTTCTCGCTCGATGCAGCAATGCTCGCCGAACAGGGCCAATTCGGCGCGGCGGCGCTCTATGTGGCCCTCAGCCTCGTCCTTTCCGGCCTCGCCGTCGTTGCAGGTCTGGCCCTGATGCGCGCAATCGTCTAAAGCGGGCGCTTGACGATGATGGATGGCTGGCCCTTTGGCCGCCAAGGACGAAAGACCGGGACATGGCGGGTATCGAGCACAAGACGGTGGAAGCCGATGAAAACGGCATGCGCCTCGATCGCTGGTTCAAGGTGCACTATCCCGGCCTCGGCTTCGGGCCGCTGCAGAAGCTGCTGCGCTCCGGCCAGGTTCGCGTCAATGGCGGCCGGGTGAAATCCGATTTTCGCGTGGAAGCCGGGCAGTCGATCCGCATTCCGCCGATGGATGTCGATGAGAACCGCAAGACCGGGCCGATTCCGAACCACGACCTGAAGCACTCGTCCGACCACGAACTTCTGTCGCGCATGCTGCTGCATGAGGACGCCAAGGTGATCGTGCTCAACAAGCCGCCGGGCATCGCCGTGCAGGGCGGATCCGGCCTCAACCGGCATATCGATCAGATGCTCGAAGCCTGGACCAGCCCGAAGGGCGAAAAGCCGCGCCTCGTGCACCGGCTCGACCGCGATACATCGGGTGTTCTGGTCGTGGCGCGCACCCGCGGCGCGGCGCAGAAGCTAACCGCTGCGTTTCGCGAGCGCGACACGAAGAAGACCTACTGGTCGCTGGTCAAGGGCGTGCCGCGCAAGCGCGAGGACAAGGTGTCCAGCTGGCTCGTCAAGGAGCAGACGCCGGATGGCGACCGGATGCGCATCGCCCGCCATGGCGACGATGGCGCCGACCATGCGATTTCCTACTACCGGGTGCTGGAGCAGGCCGGCCAGAACTTCGCCTGGCTGGAGATGGAGCCCTATACCGGCCGGACGCACCAGCTGCGCGTCCATGCCCTGCACATCGGACACCCGATTCTCGGCGATCCCAAATATTTCGATGATGCGCCCAGCTGGAATTTCCCGAGCGGCGTCCAGAACCGCCTCCATCTGCATGCACGCAAGATCGACATTCCCCATCCCGATGGCGGACGCCTGACGATCACGGCGCCGATGCCCCAGCATATGGTTCAGACCTGGAACCTGTTCGGTTTCGACATGGCCAATGCCGGAGAGGAATGATGCGGCTGGTTCTGTTCGATTGCGACGGCACGCTGGTCGATAGCGCAGGCGTGATCCATGAGACGATGGCGCGGACGTTCGACGCATTCGGCCTCGCCTCGCCCGCCCTTGATGACACGAAGTCCATCATCGGGCTGACCCTCGACATCGCGATCGCCCGGCTGACCGGGGAGCCTCATGTCGATGATCGGGCGCTCGCGATGACGGCACACTATAAGGCCATCTATACGGATGTGCGTGCCGAAGGCTTTTCCGAACGGCCCTTCCCGGGCATCGCCGCCCTGATGCGCACGCTCGGGCAGCGCGAGGACCTCGTCATCGGTGCGGTGACGGGCAAATCCCGGCGCGGGCTCGACATCATTCGTATGTCGCACGGTTTTCATTTCACGGTCTCGCGCACGGCCGACGACTGCCCGTCAAAGCCGCACCCGGCTATGGTCACCGAATGCTGCGCGGAAGCTGGCTTCGAGCCGCGCGACACGCTTGTCATCGGCGATGCCATTTACGATATGCAGATGGCAAAGGGTGCGGGCGCGACAGCGATCGGCGTTTCCTGGGGCTATGCGCCCCCGACTGCCCTTCTTGCCGCCGGCGCCGACCATATCGTCCAGACGCCGGACGATATCCTTGCTCTGCTGGAGACTGCGCATGCCTGATATCCGCGACGACTTCACCAACACGTTCACCGATCCCGACCCGGTCCGGCGTGCGCAGATCCAGATGCTGAAGCCCCTGCCAAAGCGATTTTACAAGGATGTCTCGATTGGCCCCGTCGAGGATGGCACATTCGCCATTCTTCTCGACGGTCGCCCGGTGAAGACCCCCGCCAAGCAGGTGCTCGCCGTACCGACTAGAAGTCTGGCCGAACGCCTGGCGGCGGAATGGGAGGCCCAGGTCGAACAAATCGATCCCGGCATCATGCCGGTGACACGTCTCGTCAACAGCGCGCTCGACGGCGTCTCGAAGGACATCGGCGCCGTGTTCGACGATATGCTCAACTTTTCAGGCACGGACATGCTTTGCTACCGCGCCGCCCAGCCGGAGGGGCTCGTCGCCCGTCAGCAGGCGCAGTGGGACCCGATTCTCGACTGGATGTCGGTCACGTTCGGTGCGCATTTCATCCTTGCGGAAGGCGTGATCCACCAGAGCCAGCCGCAGGCCGCGATCTCTGCATTCGCCGACGCGCTGCGCGCCTATCGGACACCGCTCGCGCTCTCGGCGCTGCACGCCATGACCACGCTCACCGGTTCCGCGATCTTGCCGCTGGCCATTGCCGAGCGCCGCCTGAGCGTGGACGAGGCCTGGGCGCTGGCGCATCTCGATGAGGATTGGCAGATCGAGCATTGGGGCACGGACGACGAAGCGTTCCAGCGCCGTGAACTGCGCTGGCGCGACATGCAGGCGGCCAGCGCCGTTCTCGATTCGCTTCGGACCGCGTAAGGTTCAAGCCGTGAGCTTGAGCCCGGCGATGCCTGCGACGATCAGGCCGATGCAGCCGAGGCGAACCGCCGTTGCCGGCTCGGCAAACAGGACGATGCCGAGAATCACGGTTCCGACCGTGCCGATCCCGGTCCAGATCGCATAGGCCGTGCCGAGCGGAAGCGTCCGCAGCGCCAGGCCGAGAAGCGCGATGCTGGCGATCATGGCGGCAATGGTGAGGATGGTGGGAAGAGGCTTCGAAAAGCCGTCGGTATATTTCAGGCCGATGGCCCAACCGATTTCGAACAGTCCCGCGAGAAAAAGCAGAAGCCAAGCCATGGAGATCACTCCTGTGAGGAGCGAGGTCGTCCCCGCATGGATGAAATATTCGCGGTCGTCCGCTGTCGTTCTTATGCCACATCCTGCATCGCCGGGCAATCGTCAGCCTTCGCCGCCGCGCTCCTTGCGCAGCTTGTCCCACCAGTCGAGCCGCTTGCGGATGTCCCGCTCGAAGCCCCGTTCCGGTGGATCGTAAAAGGTCTGGCGCCCCATCTTCGCGGGAAAGTAGTCCTGGCCGGAGAAGGCGTCCGGCTCGTCATGATCGTAGCGATAGCCATCGCCATAGCCCTCGCCCTTCATCAGCTTCGTCGGCGCGTTGAGGATGTGCTTGGGCGGGAGCAGCGAGCCGTTCTGCTTGGCCGCGCGCATGGCAGCCTTGTAGGCGGTGTAGACGGCATTCGATTTCGGCGCGGTCGCAAGGTAGACGCAGGCCTGTGCCAGCGCCAGTTCGCCTTCCGGCGAGCCGAGATAGTCGTAGGCGTCCTTCGCGGCATTGCAGACGACAAGGGCCTGGGGGTCGGCAAGGCCGATATCCTCGACCGCCATGCGCACCAGACGCCGGCCGAGATAGAGCGGGTCCTCCCCTGCATCGAACATGCGGCAGAGGTAGTAGAGCGCCGCGTCCGGATCCGAGCCGCGCACGGCCTTGTGAAGCGCGGAGATGAGATTGTAGTGGCCGTCCTGGCCCTTGTCGTAGACCGGTGCCCGGCGCTGGACAACCTCCTGCAGCCCCGAGACGTCGAAGGTCTCGCCTTTCCGCGCCGCGCGCCACACTTCTTCGGCCAGCGTCAGCGCCGCGCGCCCGTCGCCGTCCGCCATGCGGATGAGGCTCGCCCGCGCGTCCTCGTCGAGCGGCAGGGGCTTTGCCTCCGTCGTCTCCGCCCGGGCCAGAAGCTCCCGCAGACTGTCCTCATCATGCGATCGGAAGGTCAGCACGCGGGCGCGTGAGAGGAGAGCGGCGTTCAGCTCGAACGACGGATTCTCCGTGGTGGCCCCGACGAGGATAATCGTTCCGTCCTCCATGACGGGAAGAAAACTGTCCTGCTGCGCCCGGTTGAAGCGATGGATCTCATCCACGAAGAGCAGCGTCTGACGACCGGACATGCGCCGCGTCCGGGCCATCTCGAAAACCTTCTTCAGATCGGCCACGCCGGAGAAGATCGCGGAAATCTGCTCGAAGGCGAGCCCCGTCTCGCCGGACAGGAGGCGTGCGACCGTCGTCTTTCCTGTGCCGGGCGGTCCCCAGAAGATCATCGAGCCGAGCGAGCCCGAATCGATCATCCGCCGCAACGCGCCATCTTCCCCGGTGAGATGCGCCTGCCCGGTAACGTCCGCGAGCGTCTGCGGCCTCAGCCGGTCGGCAAGCGGTCGCTTGGCCTGATGACCTTCCGGCTCATGGGGCGCAAAAAGATCGCTCATCGGAAGAACTGGCGGATCCGTTGCCCGTCACGCTCGATCTCGACGCGCCAGAAAGCCGGATCGTCTGCCGCCGCCTTTACCAGCGTCTCGGTCTTGTCGATCGGCACGCCATTGACCGCGATAATGATATCCTTCGGCGCAAAGCCGACGCGGGCGGCGGGAGAGCCGCGGTTGACGGCCGTGATCACGACACCTTCCGACGCGGCCGACATGTGAAGCTCGTCGGCGAGACGCGGCGACAGGTTGCCGACGACGGCGCCGGCGAACGGCGTGCGGCCCTCGATCAGCCGCTCATCGCGCGGCGCCGTTTCCGGCGCCCGTTCGAGCCGCAACGTGACCTCGCGCACCTTGCCGTTGTTCGCAACGCTCAGCCGCGCATCCTTGCCGATGCCGACCGTGGTGAGGCGGTAGCCGAGCGCGTCGGGATGTTCGACCGCGATGCCGTTGACGGCGGTAACGACTTCGCCGGGCCGGATACCCGCCTTCTCCGCCGGGCCGCCTTCGATCACGGAACTGACCAGAGCACCCCGCGCCCGATCAAGCCCGAGGGCGTCGGCCACCTCCGAGGTGACCGGCTCGAAGCTTGCACCGATGAAGGGACGCACGAAGCTGCCGGTGCCGCCCTTGGCCGATTCGATGAAGACCTTCACGAGATTGGCAGGAATGGCGAAGCCGACGCCGTTGGAGCCGCCGCCGCGCGAGAAGATGGCCGTGTTGATCCCGATCAGCTCGCCCTTCATGTCGATCAGACCGCCACCAGAATTGCCCGGGTTGATGGCGGCATCCGTCTGGATGAAGAAGCCGAAATCGCTGCCTGGCGTCACCTGGTTGCGCGCCAGGGCGGAAACGATGCCGCTCGTCACCGTCTGTCCGACGCCGAAGGGATTGCCGATCGCAAGCACCAGGTCGCCGACCTCGACGCTGTCGGAGTCTCCGAGCGGGATCGTCTGAAACGGCGCACTGCCCTCGATCTTCAGAACGGCGAGGTCCAGGCGGTCGTCCTTCAGAACCACCTTCGATTCGAATTCCCGACCATCCGCCAAGGCGACCTTGATGTCGTCGGCACCTTCGATGACGTGATTGTTGGTCACGACGATGCCGTCCGCACCGACGATCACGCCCGAGCCGAGCGAAGACTGTTTTTCGGAGCGATTCGGCATGCGCTGGCCGAAGAACTGCTGCAGGAACGGATCGTCCGCCAGCGGCGAACGGCTCTCGACGAGCTTTTCCGCATAGACGTTCACCACGGCGTTGGCCGTCTGCTTGACGAGAGGCGAAAAGGACATCTGCATCTCGGCGCGGCTTTCCGGAACCGTCTTGACCGTGCCGTCCGCCGCGCTGCTCGTGCTCGCCACCGGCGTCGCCACCGCGCTGGTCTTCAGCTGGTCGATGGTCGGATGAGACTCACCGAGATCCGTCGGCGCCACGAAATGCGCAAGGAACATGATGATGACGAGGCCGGCAATGCCGGACAGGACGAGCGACAATGGCGAGCGGTGCATGGGGAACCCTTGATGCAGATGTAACAGGCTTGTCGAGGAGAAATAGGATGAAGCGACGCGAAAGCAAAGCCACCGTCTTCGGCAAAAGCATGGCGGCGATGGCGCTGCCTGAGGGATTACGGTGCGCCGGCGCCGGAAACGAAAACAGCCGGACTTTCGCCCGGCTGTTTTAAACTGATCTGCCTGAAAAAATCAGGCTGCTTCAGCGGCGTCCGCTTCGGCTGCAACGCGAGCCTTGTCGGCTGCGCCCTTGGCATCCACATCGCGATCGACGAATTCGATGACCGCGATCGGCGCATTGTCGCCCTGGCGGTAACCGGCCTTCATGATGCGAAGGTAGCCGCCGTTGCGGGTGGCGTAACGGGTCGCGATCGCATCGAACAGCTTGGCGACGACGGTCACGTCACGGATCTGCGAGATGGCCTGACGACGGGCGTGCAGGTCGCCGCGCTTGCCGAGCGTCACGAGCTTTTCGACGATCGGGCGGATTTCCTTGGCCTTCGGCAGGGTCGTGATGATCTGCTCGTGCTGGATCAGCGAAGCCGCCATGTTGGCGAACATCGCCTTACGGTGGCTGGCGGTACGGTTCAGCTTGCGGCCGGCTTTCTGGTGGCGCATGGCTATTCTCCTTTATGCAGGTGTCGCTCTCTCTGGAGGACCTGCCGTTTCCTGGCACATACAGGCACCGTGCGATGTCTCGCAGGGCCTGCTGTTTGACGGGGAAAGGCAGAGTTTCGACCTGCCTTGTCTGTTTTTAATACTGGTCTTCGTAGCGCTTTGCGAGATCTTCGATGTTCTCGGGCGGCCATGCGGGCACTTCCATGCCGAGGTGCAGGCCCATGGAAGCGAGAACTTCCTTGATTTCGTTCAGTGACTTGCGGCCGAAGTTCGGAGTCCGGAGCATTTCGGCTTCCGTCTTCTGAATGAGGTCGCCGATGTAGACGATGTTGTCGTTCTTCAGGCAGTTTGCCGAGCGAACGGACAGTTCGAGTTCGTCCACCTTCTTGAGAAGCGCCGGGTTGAACGCGAGTTCGGTAACGGCTTCCTCTTCGGCTTCCTTCTGCGGCTCGTCGAAATTGACGAAGACGCCGAGCTGGTCCTGGAGAATACGCGCTGCGAACGCAACGGCATCTTCACCGGTCACGGAGCCATCGGTCTCGATCGTCATCGACAGCTTGTCGTAGTCGAGAACCTGGCCTTCGCGGGTGTTTTCCACCTTGTAGGACACTTTCTTGACCGGCGAATAGAGGCTGTCGACCGGGATGAGGCCGATCGGTGCATCTTCCGAACGGTTGCGATCCGCCGGAACGTAGCCCTTGCCGTTGTTGACCGTGAACTCCATGCGGATCTCCGCGCCCTCGTCGAGCGTGCAGATCACGTGGTTCGGGTTCAGGATCTCGATGTCGCCGACCGTCTGGATATCGCCAGCCGTGACCACACCCGGGCCCTGCTTGCGGACGACCATGCGCTTTGCATCGTCGCCGTCCATCTTGATGGCGATTTCCTTGATGTTCAGGACGATGTCGGTGACATCTTCGCGAACGCCCGGGATCGAGGAGAATTCGTGCAGAACGCCGTCGATCTGTACGGCCGTGACGGCGGCCCCGCGGAGCGAGGAGAGAAGAACGCGACGCAGCGCGTTGCCGAGGGTCAGACCGAAGCCACGCTCAAGCGGTTCCGCGACAAGGCTGACCTTGGTGCGACCGGAAGACGTGAACTCGACCTTGTTCGGCTTGATCAGTTCCTGCCAGTTTTTCTGAATCATATGTTTTGCCTTCCGTTCGTTGCCACCATCCATTCGTGGCAACGGAGCCCTGAAGCGCCGGCGAGAGCGATCTCCCGCCGGACCTGATGACGAGTGCGTATCAGACGCGGCGCTTCTTGCGCGGACGGCAGCCATTGTGCGGGATCGGCGTCACGTCGCGGATGGACGTGATCATGAAACCCGCTGCCTGAAGGGCGCGCAGAGCCGATTCACGGCCGGAACCCGGGCCCGTGACTTCGACTTCGAGCGTCTTCATGCCGTGTTCCTGCGCCTTCTTGGCAGCATCTTCAGCAGCGATCTGCGCTGCGAACGGCGTCGACTTGCGCGAGCCCTTGAAGCCCTTCGAGCCGGCCGACGACCATGCAATGGCATTGCCCTGCGCATCGGTGATGGTGATCATCGTGTTGTTGAACGACGAGTTCACGTGGGCGACGCCCGTCGAGATATTCTTGCGTTCGCGACGACGTACGCGTGTGGCTTCCTTGGCCATATTAACCCTTTCACGGATCTCTGCACCGCCGTAATTCCAGCGGCTACACCGGGGAGACCTGCTCCCCACTTTCATCAGCGATGCCGGAACCCTTCAGGGGCTCCCCGGCATCGCGGCGATATCAACGCTGCCGTATTTCCAGCAGCTCCACCGAACGACGGCCCAAGCCGTCCTCGACATACCAAAAAGAGGCCGGTGCTTCGCACCAGCCTCCTCACCCCCGTTTCCGGGAGATTACTTCTTCTTGCCGGCAATCGCCTTTGCCGGACCCTTGCGGGTGCGGGCATTGGTGTGCGTGCGCTGGCCGCGAACGGGCAGCGAGCGACGATGACGCAGGCCGCGGTAGCAGCCAAGGTCCATCAGACGCTTGATGTTCATCGACGTCTCGCGACGCAGGTCGCCTTCGACCTGGTATTCGCGGTCGATGGCTTCGCGGATCTGAAGAACTTCAGCATCCGTCAGCTGATGCACGCGGCGTTCAGCCGGGATACCGACCTTTGCGACGATTTCCTGTGCGAATTTCGGTCCGATCCCGTGAATATAGGTGAGCGCGATAACCACGCGCTTTGCCGTCGGGATGTTGACGCCAGCGATACGAGCCACGTCTGTTCTCCTTGCTTCCAGTTGCCATCCGGCAATAGGTGCTTCTATGCAGCCTTGAATAGCCGTCAGTTTCAATTTTCGTTCGGAACACGGGACAAAAGCCCAGCCCGGACTTCACTTGTGAAATCCGCGCCATCCCCTGCATGTTGCGAGTTAGCGCGGTCTTTAGACGGAATCGGCCGGAAAAGTCAACTCCCGGCCAGTCCTTTTCTTGTCCAACAAGGCTTTGCGCCCGGTATCGTCAGACTTCGGCCGCAGCCGAAGCAAGAATCTCGTTGATCTGTCGCGTGACTGTTTCCACAGGCGCCATTCCGTCAAGCGTCTTCAGCTCTCCGGTCTTCGCGTAATGCTGCGAAAGAGGCGCGGTCTTCTCGCGATATTCGACAAGACGCTTCTTAACCGATTCTGGATTGTCGTCCGAGCGAACTTTACCGCCGGCCGCCAAAGTTTCCGCGACTCGGTTCTCGATGCGCCGCACGAGCGCGTCCTCGTCGACCTTCAGCTCGATGACCGCATCGAGCTTCAGACCCTTCTGGTCGAGCATGTGCCCGAGAGCGATCGCCTGCGGGACCGTGCGCGGGTAACCGTCCAGGATGAAGCCACGGGCGCAATCCTCGGCATCGATTCGGTCCGAGACGATCTCGTTGACGATCTCGTCGGATACGAGCTGGCCCGCATCCATCACGGCCTTTGCCCGCTTGCCGACGTCGCTCTCCTCCGCGACGGCAGCACGCAGCATGTCACCGGTCGACAACTGGGGAATGCCGAAGCGTTCCGTCAGAAGCTTGGCCTGCGTCCCCTTGCCGGCCCCGGGCGGTCCTAAAAATATCAGTCTCATCGGCCCCTCTTCCCTCCACGCAACTTCGACTTCTTGATCAGCCCCTCATACTGCTGGGCGATCAGATGACCCTGTATCTGTGCTACAGTATCCAGCGTCACGCTGACAACAATCAAAAGCGATGTACCACCAAGGTAGAACGGCACCCCGGTCTGCGCGATGACGAATTCCGGAAGGATGCAGACGAAGATCAGGTAGACCGCGCCGATGACGGTAATGCGCGTCAGGACGTAGTCGATGTATTCCGCCGTCCGCTCACCCGGGCGAATGCCGAGGATGAAGCCGCCATGCTTCTTCAGATTGTCTGCCGTGTCCTTCGGATTGAAGACGATGGCCGTGTAGAAGAAGGCGAAGAAGGCGATCATCGCGGCATAGAGGATCATGTAGAGCGGCTGGCCGTGCGCAAGCGAGCCGACGATGGTCGTGGCCCAGACGGGGAGCGTGGCGCTGTCTGCGAAGCCTGCGAGGGTCGCGGGAAGCAGCAGCAGGGAAGATGCGAAGATCGCCGGGATGACGCCGGCCGTGTTCAGCTTCAGCGGCAGATGCGAGGTGTCGCCCTGGAACATCCGATTGCCGACCTGGCGCTTCGGATACTGGATCAGAAGGCGACGCTGTGCCCGCTCGACGAAGACGATGAGCGCGATGACAGCGACGACCATGATGATGATGCCGAGAATCAGCGGCGTCGAGAGCGCGCCTGTGCGGCCAAGCTCCAGCGTACCGGCGAGAGCCGTCGGCAGGTGGGCGACGATGCCCGCGAAGATGATGAGCGAGATGCCGTTGCCGATGCCGCGCGAGGTGATCTGCTCGCCGAGCCACATCAGGAACATCGTGCCGCCCAGCAACGAGATGACGGTGGAGATGCGGAAGAACCAGCCCGGATCGTTCACGAGACCGTTGCCGCTCTCCAGACCCACGGCGATGCCATAGGCCTGCAGCAGCCCCAGGAGCACCGTGCCGTATCGCGTGTACTGGTTGATGATCTTGCGGCCCTGCTCGCCTTCCTTTTTCAGCTGTTCCAGCGACGGAACGACCGAGGTCATCAGCTGGACGATGATGGAAGCGGAGATATAGGGCATGATTCCGAGCGCGAAGATCGCCATGCGCGAGACCGCGCCGCCAGAAAACATGTTGAAGAGACCGAGGATGCCGCCGCTCTGTCCCTGGAAGGCCTGCGCGAACGCATCGGGATTCAGACCGGGAAGCGGGATATAGGTGCCCAGCCGGTAGACCAGCAGCGCGCCAAGCGTGAACCAGAGGCGCTTCTTGAGGTCCTCCGCCTTCGCGAACGTTCTGAAATTGAGATTGGAGGCGAGCTGTTCCGCTGCAGAAGCCATGCGATTCTCCGCGTAGCCAGTTCCGAACCCGCGGCGTCAGACCCGGCCGACTCCGGAAAAGCTTGAATTACGTTTCTGCACGACGTCTTAGAACCAAATCGATTGAAAGAGCAATCATGCGCTTGTCGATATCTCCAGGCATCGCGTCACATTCCCTTGAAATGTGACCCGTTCGCCCGGCGCTATCCGGCTCGAAGAGTCTGGCCGACCCGGCCCTTGTCCCCTGCCCTTCACGTCTCGCCCGCGCTCGTCGCGCGTCCTCCAGACGCAATAAACCGCCCGGTGTGTAGCACCCCGGGCGGTTCGACTTCAAGATTATTCGCTGGCAGCGACCGGCTTGGCGGACAGCAGCTTGATGGAGCCGCCGGCCTTTTCGATCTTCTCGATCGCGGACTGCGAGGCACCGGCCACTTCGATCGTGACCTTGCCCTTGAGTTCGCCGTCCGAGAGGATACGAACGCCATCGCGGGCGCGACGGATGATGCCGGCAGCCTTCAGGGCAGCGGCGTCGATCGTGGCGGCAGCGTCGAGCTTCTTGGCATCGATCGCGGTCTGGATACGGCCGAGCGACACGACAACAAAGTCCGAACGGAAGATGTTGTTGAAGCCGCGCTTCGGCAGACGACGGTAGATGGGCATCTGACCGCCTTCAAAACCGTTGATCGCGACGCCGGAACGGGCCTTCTGACCCTTGACACCACGGCCGGCCGTCTTGCCCGAACCGGAGCCGATACCACGGCCCAGACGCTTGCGCGAATGGGTGGCACCTTCGTTGTCTCTGACTTCATTCAGCTTCATGATGGTATCTCCCTCACTTCTCGTCGATAACGCGGACGAGGTGCTGGACGGACCGGATCATGCCGCGAACGGAAGGTGTGTCTTCCAGCGTGCGCACCCGGTGCATCTTGTTGAGACCCAGGCCGATCAGCGTTGCACGCTGGCTGGCGGGGCGGCGGATGGGGCTGCCGATCTGCTCGACAGTAACCGTCTTACCGGTGGTTTCAGTGGCCATCGTACGGACTCCCTTATTCTTCCGACGTGACGCCAGCCGCTTCGCGACGGGCCTGCAGCGTGGCGAACTTGAGGCCGCGCTGTGCCGCGATGTCCTTCGGGTGCATCTGGTTCTTCAGAGCATCGAAGGTGGCGCGGATCATGTTGTAGGGGTTGGACGAACCGGTCGACTTGGCAACGACGTCGTGCATGCCGAGCGTTTCGAAAACGGCGCGCATCGGGCCGCCGGCGATGATGCCGGTACCGGCCTTGGCCGAACGCAGCAGGACCTTGCCGGCGCCGTGGCGACCGTGAACGTCATGATGCAGGGTACGGCCGGAGCGCAGCGGAACGAAGATCAGTTCGCGCTTGGCAGCTTCGGTGGCCTTGCGGATGGCTTCCGGCACTTCGCGTGCCTTGCCATGACCGAAGCCAACGCGGCCCTTCTGGTCGCCGACGACGACGAGAGCAGCGAAGCCGAAACGACGGCCGCCCTTCACCACCTTGGCGACGCGGTTGATTGCGACGAGCTTGTCGACGAATTCGCTGTCGCGCTCTTCGCGGTTCTGGCGGTCGTCGCGAGAACCTCTTCTTTCTTGTGCCATTGTCCTTTTCCTTTTTCTTTTCCGGGTGCAATCGGCAGATTGATCGGTGCCGCCCCTCGCAAGTGCCAGAGTACGGCGAATTCCCGACATGGCTTCGGCCCGGATGTACCGGGCCGGCCCGTCGTGGAAATGGGAGCCTTACTTCTCTTCGTCAGATTCGGAAAGCCGGAAACCGGCTTTCCTCACCGAACTTAGAAGTTGAGGCCACCTTCGCGGGCGGCTTCAGCCAGGGCCTTGATACGGCCATGATAGATGAAGGCGCCACGATCGAAGACGACGTCCTTGACGCCGGCTTCGGATGCACGCTCCGCGAGGAGCTTGCCGACGGCAGCAGCTGCCGCCGTGTCGGCGCCCGTCTTCAGAGACGTGCGCAGACCGGTGTCGAGCGTCGAAGCGGACGCCAGCGTCGTGCCGGCGACATCGTCGATGACCTGTGCGTAGATGTTCTTCGACGAGCGATGAACCGACAGGCGCGGACGGCCGTTGGCGACCGCCTTGATTTGACGACGAACGCGCGAAGCGCGACGTACAAGATTATCTTTCCTGCTAGCCATTTCGCGTGATCCTTACTTCTTCTTGCCTTCTTTGCGGATGATCCGCTCGCCCGCGTACTTCACGCCCTTGCCCTTGTAGGGCTCGGGGCCGCGATATTCGCGAATCTCTGCGGCCACCTGGCCGACCTGCTGCTTGTTGATGCCCGAGACGACGATTTCCGTCGGCTTGGGAACAGCGATCGTGATGCCTTCCGGCGTCTGGTAGACGACGTCATGGCTGAAGCCGAGTGCCAGCTGCAGGTTCTTGCCCTGCAGCGCCGCGCGGTAACCGACGCCGTTGATTTCGAGCTTGCGCTCGAAGCCGTCCTTCACGCCCTTCAGGATGTTCTCGACCATCGTGCGGGACATGCCCCACTTGGAACGAGCGTCCTTGGACTGGCTGACCGGCTCGACGACAACGGCGTTGTCCTCAAGCTTGACAGAGACTTCGTCGTTGGCGACGAAGAACAGTTCGCCCTTCGGGCCCTTTGCCGTCACCTTCTGTCCATCGACAGTCGCGGTGACACCAGCGGGAACCTGAACGGGCTTCTTACCGATACGAGACATGTTTCAATCCTGTCTGTTCGTTCTGGAGATCCCTGTTCCGTATTAGAATACGGAGCAGAGGACCTCGCCGCCGACGTTCTGTTCACGAGCCTGGTGATCGGCCATCACACCCTTCGGGGTCGAAAGGATGGTGATGCCGAGACCGTTCGCGACCTGCGGAATGGACTTGACCGAGACATAGACCCGGCGGCCCGGCTTGGACACGCGGCCGATCTCACGGATCACCGACGCGCCTTCGTAGTACTTCAGCTCGATGTTGAGCTCGGACTTGCCGTTGTCGAAATCGACTTCGGAATAGCCGCGGATGTAGCCTTCGGACTGCAGCACGTCGAGAACGCGGGCACGCAGCTTGGAAGCCGGCGTCGTTACGTTCGTCTTGCGGCGTGCAGCGCCGTTACGGATACGGGTGAGCATATCGCCCAAGGGATCAGTCATTGTCATTTGCCCGTCTCCTTACCAGCTCGACTTCACGATACCCGGAATCTTGCCGAAATTGCCCAGTTCGCGCAGGGCGATACGGGACATTCCCAGCTTCCGGTAGTAGGCGCGCGGACGGCCGGTGACTTCGCAACGGTTGCGAACGCGGGTCTTCGACCCATCACGCGGCAGGCTTGCCAGTTTCAGAGTTGCCTTGAACCGCTCTTCGATCGGAAGAGACTGGTTCATGATGGTCGCCTTCAGCTCGGCCCGCTTGGAGGCCTGCTGGGTAACCAGCTTGCGGCGGCGCTTGTTCTTTTCAACTGCGCTCGTTTTCGCCATGAAACGTAATCCTTCTGCTTGTCGTTACGGCTTACTGGCGGAACGGGAAGTTGAACTCTGTGAGCAGAGCCCGCGCTTCGTCGTCCGTCGTGGCCGTCGTGCAAACGATGATGTCCATGCCCCACATCTGATCGACCTTGTCGTAGTTGATCTCAGGGAACACAATGTGTTCCTTCACGCCCATGGCGAAGTTGCCACGGCCGTCGAAGGATTTTGGGTTCAGGCCGCGGAAGTCGCGAACGCGCGGAAGCGCGATGTTGATCAGGCGGTCCAGAAATTCGTACATGCGTGCGCCGCGCAGGGTGACCTTCGCGCCGATCGGCATGTCTTCGCGCAGCTTGAAGCCGGCGATGGAGGTACGGGCCTTGGTGACGACCGGCTTCTGGCCGGCGATCGCTGCAAGGTCGGCCGCTGCAATCGAAGGCTTCTTCGAGTCGCCGGTGGCTTCGCCAACACCCATGTTGATGACGATCTTGTCGAGCTTCGGGATCATCATTTCGTTGGCGTAGGAGAACTTCTCCCGCAGCGCCGGACGAATGCGAGCGTTGTATTCGCTCTTGAGCCGCGGCTCATAGGACTTGGTGTCAGCCATCAGATAACATCTCCCGAACGCTTGGCCACGCGAACCTTCTTGTCGCCATCGATGCGGAAACCGACGCGGGTGGCCTTGCCGTCCGTGTCAGCGATCGCGATGTTCGACAGGTGGATCGGGGCTTCCTTGTTGATGATGCCGGCTTCCTGGCTCTGGGTCTGGCGCTGGTGACGCTTCACCATATTGACGCCACGCACGACAGCCTTGTCGTCCTTCGGCATGACCTGGATAACTTCGCCGGTCCGGCCCTTGTCCTTGCCGGCGAGTACGACGACCTTGTCGCCCTTACGAATCTTGTTCATCTCTAATCGCCCCTTACAGTACTTCTGGAGCCAGCGAGATGATCTTCATGTGGTTCTTGGCGCGAAGCTCGCGCGGAACCGGTCCGAAGATACGGGTGCCGATCGGCTCTTTCTTGTTGTCGATAAGAACGGCTGCGTTGTTATCGAAGCGGATGACGCTGCCGTCCGGACGGCGGATGTCCTTGGCGGTGCGTACGACGACCGCCTTCATCACATCGCCCTTCTTGACGCGGCCGCGCGGGATGGCTTCCTTGATGGAAACGACGATGACGTCGCCCACGGAAGCATACTTGCGCTTGGAGCCGCCCAGCACCTTGATGCACATGACACGACGTGCGCCGGAATTATCCGCCACGTCGAGGTTTGTTTGCATCTGAATCATGTCAGGTCGCCTTCTTGTTGTGACCGGACCGGTTGGGATCTCCTCATCGTGAAAGAGAGCCCCCTGTTCCGGCTTATGAAAATTTGCATGCGGCGCGCTGCACCCTCTTGCGAAGGGCGGCACGCCACAATGCTTTCAATGGCATTCCCAGTCCCTCGCCTCTTTGAGAGAAACGGGCGGGACATGATGCGACAGCGCGGGATCGATCTTGCCAGGGTGGTTTCCTGAAAACAGGACCTTCCGTGCGCTCAAAGCAAAAGAACGCTCGTAACCCCGAGCGTTCCGTGGCTGCTTCATACAGAGATTCTCGCCGATTACAAGGGGTGAGGTCCGAAACCCCGGCCAATTTGGCCAGAACCCCGACCCTGCCCCATGGTACGAAGACGCCGCGCTTCCGTGTCTTGGCGACACTGCGCGGCGTCATCGGCGTAAAGTCTGGTCGAATTAAGCCTGGGCGGAAATGACCGTCCAGGTCTTGTCCTTGGAGATCGGCGCGCATTCCTGAATGGAAACAAGGTCGCCGACCTTGAACTGGTTCTTCTCGTCGTGCGCCTTGTACTTCTTGGAGCGACGGACGGTCTTCTGGAGGATTGGGTGCGCAAAGCGGCGCTCGACCCTTACGACGACGGTCTTCTCGTTCTTATCGGAGACGACGGTGCCCTGCAGAATGCGTTTCGGCATTTTTCTTGGTCCTTAGGCCTTGGCTTCTGCCGCCTTCTGGCGGGCAATGGTTTTGATGCGCGCGATGTCCTTGCGGACCTCGTTGATGCGCGACGACTTTTCAAGCTGGCCGGTCGCCTTCTGGAAGCGCAGGTTGAACTGCTCCTTCTTCAGCTTGGCAAGCTCGTCGTTGAGCTGGTCGGCGCTGAGCGCCCGAACGTCATTGGCTTTCATGGGGCTTCTCCTTACTCCGCAATGCGCTGAACGAAGCGCGTCTTGACGGAGAGCTTCGCAGCACCAAGACGAAGGGCTTCGCGAGCGAGCTCCTCGTTGACGCCATCGATCTCGAACATCATACGACCAGGCTTGACCTTGCACGCCCAGTATTCGACGGAGCCCTTACCCTTACCCATGCGGACTTCGGTCGGCTTCGCGGTGACCGGAACGTCCGGGAATACGCGGATCCAAACGCGGCCGGCACGCTTCATGTGACGCGTGATCGCGCGGCGGGCCGCTTCGATCTCGCGCGCATTGACGCGGTTCGGTTCGAGGGACTTCAGGCCGAATTCACCAAAAGCGAGATCAGACCCGCCCTTGGCTACGCCCTTGATGCGGCCCTTGAATTGCTTGCGATACTTCGTACGCTTTGGCTGCAACATTTTTTTAATTCTCCGATATTGGCTGCCAAACGCGACTGTTACGCGTTTTCACGACGGCGATCACGATCGCGATCGCGATCACGTCCGCCACTACCCTGACTGTCACTCTCGCTCGCACGGCGCTCGGAGGCCATCGGATCGTGCTCAAGGATTTCGCCCTTGAAGATCCAGACCTTGATGCCGCAGATACCGAATGCCGTCACAGCTTCGGCAACACCGTAGTCGATGTCGGCGCGGAGCGTGTGAAGCGGAACGCGACCTTCGCGATACCATTCGGTTCGTGCGATTTCCGCGCCACCCAGACGGCCGGCGCAGGTGATCTTGATGCCTTCGGCACCCAGACGCATGGCCGACTGCACCGAACGCTTCATTGCACGGCGGAAAGCCACGCGGCGCTCGAGCTGCTGGGCGATCGACTGAGCGACGAGCGTCGCGTCGACTTCCGGCTTGCGCACTTCAACGATGTTGAGATGCGTTTCCGAGTTCGTCATCTCCGACAGCTTGCGACGCAGCTTTTCGATGTCCGCGCCCTTCTTGCCGATGATCAGACCCGGGCGAGCCGAGTGGATCGTGACGCGGCACTTCTTGTGCGGACGCTCGATGACGACCTTCGAGATGCCGGCCTGCTTCAGTTCGTCCATCAGATACTTGCGGATCTTCAGGTCTTCGTGCAGCAGCTTGCCGTATTCGGCATTGTCGGCGAACCAACGGCTATCCCAGGTCCGGTTGATACCGAGACGGAAACCGATTGGATTGATTTTCTGGCCCATTATGCGGCCTCCCCTTTGGCTTCCACTTCACGAACAACGATCGTCAAGTGCGCAAACGGCTTTTCGATCCGCGATGCACGGCCGCGACCACGGGCGTGGAAGCGCTTCATCACCATCGACTTGCCAACGAAAGCTTCCGCGACGACGAGCGAGTCGACGTCGAGGTCGTGGTTGTTCTCGGCGTTTGCGATGGCCGATTCCAAGGTCTTCTTGACCGTGCCGGCAATGCGCTTGCGGGAGAATTCAAGTTCGGCCAGAGCGCGGTCGACCTTCTTGCCGCGGATCATCGCGGCAACGAGGTTGAGCTTCTGGGGGCTGACGCGGATCGTGCGCGCAACAGCCTGCGCTTCATTATCCGCCAGCCGACGTTCGGCTTTTGCCTTGCCCATCGTTACTTCCTCTTTGCCTTCTTGTCCGCACCGTGACCGTAGTAGGTCCGGGTCGGAGAGAATTCACCGAACTTGTGACCGACCATGTCTTCATTGACGCTGACGGGTACATGCTTGGAACCGTTGTAGACGCCAAAGGTCAGACCGACGAACTGCGGCAAGATGGTGGAGCGACGGCTCCACATCTTGATGACCTCATTGCGCCCGCCTTCGCGAACCTTCTCAGCCTTCTTGAGAAGATAGCCGTCGACGAACGGACCTTTCCATACTGAACGAGCCATTTGTGACTACCTCTTCTTACTTCTTGCGCTGGTGGCGCGAACGCATGATGAACTTGTCGGTCGACTTGTTCGAACGCGTGCGCTTGCCCTTGGTCGGCTTGCCCCACGGCGAGACCGGATGACGGCCGCCCGAGGTGCGGCCTTCACCACCGCCGTGCGGGTGGTCGACCGGGTTCATGACGACGCCGCGGTTGTGCGGGGTCTTGCCGCGCCAGCGGGTACGACCGGCCTTGCCGTCGTTGATGTTGCCGTGGTCCGGGTTGGACACGGCGCCGATCGACGCGAGGCAGCTCGCATGAACCAGGCGCTGTTCGCCGGAGTTGAGGCGCAGGATCGCCATGCCCTGGTCGCGACCGACCAGCTGCACGTAGGTGCCTGCCGAGCGCGCCATCTGGCCACCCTTGCCGGGCTTCATTTCCACATTGTGGATGATGGAGCCGACCGGGATGAACTGCAGCGGCATGGTGTTGCCGGGCTTCACGTCGACAGCCTTCTCGGAGGCGATCACCTTGTCGCCGACAGCGAGACGCTGCGGAGCGATGATGTAAGCCTGCGTGCCGTCTTCGTACTTGATGAGCGCGATGAACGCCGTACGGTTCGGATCGTATTCCAGACGCTCGACCGTGCCGTCCACGTCGAACTTGCGACGCTTGAAGTCGATCAGGCGATAGGTGCGCTTGTGACCGCCGCCGATGAAGCGGGCCGTGATGCGACCAAGGTTGTTACGACCACCACTCTTGGTGAGACCCTGTGTCAGCGCCTTGACCGGCTTGCCCTTGTAGAGCGAAGACCGGTCGACGATGACCAGCTGACGCTGGCTCGGGGTCGTCGGATTGAAACTTTTCAATGCCATTTTCTTGTTCCCTTTTGGGTCCTTACCCGGGGGTTATGAAACCGCTCTGGGTTTAACCTTTAGAGTCCGGTGGAGACGTCGATGGACTGACCGTCAGCAAGTGTGACGATCGCCTTCTTGACATCCCGCTGCCGGCCAGCGAAGCCACGGAAGCGCTTGAGCTTGCCCTTGCGGAGAAGCGTGTTCACTGCCGTAACCTTGACGCCGAACAGAGCTTCGATCGCAGCCTTGATCTCGGGCTTCGATGCGTCCTTGGCGACGTTGAAGATGATCTGGTTCTGTTCAGAAACCAGCGTGGACTTTTCGGTGATCGACGGAGAGAGGATCACATCATAATGGCGAAGATCCGTCACTTGAACCGCTCCTCCAGAGCCTCGATCGCATCCTTGGAAAGCACGAGCTTGCCGCGGCGCAGAATGTCGTAAACGTTGATGCCCTGGATCGGCAGAACATCCACGTTCGGGATGTTCTTGGCAGCGAGCTTGAAGTTGTTGTCGAGCTCGGCGCCGCCGATGATCAGTGCGTTGGTCAGGCCGAGCGATGCAAATGCACCGGTCAGGGCCTTCGTCTTGGCTTCAGCCGCAACCAGGCTGTCCACGATGATCAGCTCGTCGGCCTTCATCTTGGCAGACAGGGCGTGACGCAGGCCGAGGGCGCGAACCTTCTTGGGAAGGTCATGCTCGTGGCTGCGCGTGACCGGGCCATGAGCCTTGCCACCACCGCGGAACTGCGGAGCGCGTGCGGAATGGTGACGAGCGCGGCCCGTACCCTTCTGCTTGTACATCTTGGCGCCGGTGCGGGAGACTTCGCCGCGCGTCAGGGTCTTGTGCGTGCCCTGCTGCTTCTTGGCGAGCTGCCAGCGAATGACGCGGGCGATCAAATCCTGGCGGACGTCCAGGCCGAAGATGGCGTCGGACAGGGAAACCGTGCCTGCGTCCTTACCATCCAGTGTGGTGACGGTGAGATCCATTATTCGGCTCCCTCATGTGCTGCTGCGCGGACGCCGGCCGGACGCGGAGCGTTTTCCGGGATGCCGGCCTTGATGGCGTCGCGGACGACGATCCAGGAGCCCTTGGAGCCGGGAACGGCGCCCTTGACGAGGATCAGACCGCGGTCTTCATCGGTGGATACGACTTCGAGGTTCTGGGTGGTGATGCGCGTCTGGCCCATGTGGCCCGCCATGCGCTTGCCCTTCCAGACGCGGCCCGGATCCTGGTTGGAACCGGTCGAACCATGCGAACGGTGCGAGACCGACACGCCGTGCGTTGCACGCAGACCGCCGAAGTTGTGGCGCTTCATGGCGCCGGCAAAGCCCTTACCGATCGAGGTGCCCGTCACATCGACCAGCTGGCCGGTGACGAAGTGGCTTGCCGTCAGCTCGGAGCCGACGTCGATCAGGTTTTCCGAGGTGACCCGGAACTCGACGAGCTTTGCCTTCGGCTCGACGTTTGCAGCGGCGAAGTGGCCGCGCATCGCCTTCGGCGTGTTCTTGACCTTGGCCTGGCCTGCGCCGAGCTGCACGGCGACGTAGCCGTTCTTTTCTTCCGTGCGCTGGCCTACCACCTGGCAGTTTTCCATCCGCAACACGGTCACTGGAATGTGCTCGCCGGCGTCGTTGTAGACCCGGGTCATTCCCACTTTCTGTGCAATCACACCTGAACGCATCGGTTCATTCCTCTTCAGAGTCCCTGTCGGGGAAAACCCCTTCAGCCTCTTTGTTCAAGGCTTCCATCCGGCATTCCCGCCATTGGTCACCCGTTTCTGGAAGTCGTTGGACGGGATGTCCACGTACCTTCCTTGTTATATCCACCCGGTCCGAAGCGTTCCGGGAGGGGCCTTTAGAGCTTGATCTCGACGTCGACGCCGGCGGCCAGATCGAGCTTCATCAGGGCGTCGACCGTCTGCGGGGTCGGGTCGACGATATCGAGAAGACGCTTGTGCGTGCGCATCTCGAACTGTTCGCGGCTCTTCTTGTCGACGTGGGGCGACCGGTTGACCGTAAACTTTTCGATGCGCGTGGGCAGCGGCACGGGACCACGGACGCTGGCGCCCGTACGCTTGGCCGTCGACACGATTTCGCGCGTGGAGGCATCGAGGATCCGGTGATCAAACGCCTTGAGGCGGATGCGGATATTCTGGCCGTTCATTCGACTAGTCCTTTTTTCCGTATGGGCAACTGGCCATACGCCAAATCTTCAATTGTTACGATCGGCCGCGTCTTGTCAAAAAGCGCAGGAACCGGGTTGTTAGCGCCCGGTCCCTGCTAGGTCAACGGCCTAGCCGCTGATTACTCGACGATCGAAGCCACGATGCCGGCGCCGACGGTCCGGCCGCCTTCGCGAATTGCGAAGCGCAGCTTTTCTTCCATCGCGATCGGAACGATCAGCTCGACGGCAACGGTGACGTTGTCGCCCGGCATGACCATTTCCGTGCCTTCCGGAAGCGTGACGATCCCGGTCACGTCCGTCGTGCGG